>CAZTDA010000436.1:0-2348 GCA_964612155.1 uncultured Eubacteriales bacterium
ACCGTCCAGCCGGACTGAAACAGTTTTACGGCTTGCATGTGCCGGGTGGAGTGCGGCGTGATCGACACTGCCGGCACCGGGTATTTCAACACGTCCTTGTCCTTGACCTTGATGTATTTGCTTTTGGTTTCATCAATGCCGAAGGCGGTGATCAACCACTGGTCCCATTGCCGCCGCCAGTTCCGCTGCCGGATCGGCTTGCCGTCGGCAGTTGTAAAAACGTAGGCGGTGTTTTTGGGCTGCTTGTTGATCAGGGTGATACATTCGGGCGACAAGTATACTTTACGCCTGCTGCCGGCGGTCTTGGGGTCATTGTCGGCCATTCCGCCGGCTACCTGCACCCGCGCATTTTCGATGTTGATAAAATCGGCGCCGACACAGGACCATTTGAGGCCGAGGATTTCCGAGATGCGGCAGCCGGTTTCCCAATAAACGAGCGCCAGGTCTTTGTAGCGTGATTTTGACCGTAATACCGTTTCAAGAAAAATCCGTTCCTGTTCATCGTCGAACAGGACTTTTTGTTTTTTCACGATCTTGGGTCGGTCGGTTTGCCCGACAGGGTTTCGTTCGATGATCCGATCCGGCAGCATGGAATTGAACACGCCGGTCAGCAGCACGTGGGTTTTGCGGATGACCTGAGGAGATTTGCCGGCGGCGCTCATGCCGTCATAGAGGCTTTGGATCGTTGCCGTGTCGATGCTGCCGATCGGCTTTTGCCCCAGCACCGGCAAGATATGGTTCTGCGCCACGGCGACATAATCTTCCAGGGTGTTTTGCCGGACCTTGGACGATTTTGTCTCGGTCAGCCAGCGGGCCAGATAGACGCCAAACGGTTCGTCCGATGCCGCGATGTTTTTGCCGACGACCTGCTGGCGATGAAGTTCTTTCAGGTGTTCCACCGCAGCGTCGTTGGACTTGAAATAGAATTGCCTCAGTTTGCCCTGCAACGTGATCTGTACGACCCATCGACCATCCGAGCGCTGGTAGATGCAGCCCTCATTGTTAGACCTGCGGCGCATGGCAATCGCCTCCTACCGTCTTTGTATTTCACCCCACGTCCGGTGGATCAGCTCTTGGTGATATAAGCCCAGTCTGGCCAGCCGCTTGTTCATCGACGAATAGCTTACGCCAAAGATATGGGCCAGTCCGCGGATATGTTCGCAGCCTCTGCGACCACCGCCGACAGCGCCGCGTATCCACCGCTCCGGCATCAACAGGCAATAAGCGAAATAGTCGGCTTCCAGCTTGATATTGCGTTCGAGCGACGGGGTGATTAAATCTTGATCGATGCCGATGTGGCCCATTTTGATATGGCCGAGTTCGTGAGCCAGCGTAAACGCGTCGCAGCCCTTGATCATGGTTTTGTTCAAAAACACATGCGGACCATCGTCGCCCATGATGCAAAAGCCTTCTTCCTTCGGGTCCTCATACCAATGGACGAAAGCGCTCTCGCCGAGCAATCGTTCCACCGGCACCGGCGGCGCGGTAATGCTTTCTGCAATCAAAATATTGCGTGCGGTGAGTTCGGCTAGTGCCAGTCTTGCCCGCAGCGGCGGCTGCGTCGTTGGTGCGATCATTAATCGTCTATTCCGAGCGTGGCTTTAATAATATTGGCGATGCGTTGCCGTTCTTCGGGGGTGGCGATGGTGCCGGCCCGCCTCAGTACGGGCGCTTGTTCGGCCCAAATCGCATCAAGCGATTTTTCTTTTTCTTTTCGCTGTTCAATCAAATCGGATTTTTCGATGCCGAAATATTTGGCCAGCAGTTCGATTTTATCAATGCGGGGATATTTTTTGCCGCTGATCCATTCAGAAAGGGTTGAATAAGGGAACCCCAGCTCGTCGCAAATTTGGTTTCGGTCTTTTCCTGATTTGCCAAGATAAAACTTTAAATTGGCGGCAAACACTTCTTTATTTCCGGGCTCACTCATTTAACCACTTCCTTCCCTGATGATTTTAATTATACGCTTTTAGCATAAGGCAATCAACGATTTGCGATAAATTTTACGCTCTAAGTGTTGACGATACGCTTTAAGCGTTATATAATTTTGGCGAAGGAGGTGGTTGGATTGCAAGTGACACTCAAGGCAGCACGGGTAAACAGCGGGGTCACCCAGGAACAAGCCGCCAAAATGATGGGGGTATCGCGTAGCTTGATCCAGAACTGGGAGCGGGGCAAATCGTTTCCGGATGCAATGCATCTGAAGAAGATTGAAAACGCTTATGGCGTAAGCTACGACGATATTATTTTTTTGCCCTCAAAAACGCTTAAGGCGTAAACGGCGGCGCGGCATGAAAAAATCAGCCGGGCTGATCACGGTCAGCAAAACTTTCTGCGCTGATTGGCCG
>CAZTDA010000437.1:0-2344 GCA_964612155.1 uncultured Eubacteriales bacterium
AAAAGGTGATTCTGAGCGCCCGAAACATCGAAGGCCTCACACCTGCCATCACCGGCGAGATTAATGTCTATGACATACTCAACAACAACCAAATGATCATCGTCAAAGCGGCGGTCGAAAAACTCGAGGAGGTGTACGCATAATGTCCAAAATGGCACAGGATATCATTATCCGCCCGGTTGTGACCGAATCCTCCATGGCGGGGATGTCGATGAAAAAGTACACGTTCGAAGTTGCCAAAGACGCCTGCAAATTTGAAATTGCCAAAGCGGTCGAAGAACTGTTTAATGTCAAGGTCGCCAAGGTCAACACCATGAACGTCCGCGGACGCATGAAGAGAGTCCGTCAGGAACCCGGGTATACGTCGGATTGGAAAAAAGCCATTGTGACGCTGAAACCCGAATCGAAGGGCATTGAGTTCTTCGAAGGCATGAACTAAACTGATAAAAGTTCAAATATCCCATTGTGGAAAGTATGGGCGCAGTTGCCGAGTGCCCGCAAAACCGATTGAGGAGAGTGAAATTTAATGGCAATTAAGAGCTATCGTCCCACAACGCCTTCGCGCCGCGGGATGACGGTCACGGATTATTCCCAGCTCACAAAAGCGGCTCCCGAAAAGAGCTTGCTTAAAACGATCAAAAAGCATTCCGGCAGAAACAACACCGGCCGGATTACGGTCAGACATCACGGCGGCGGTTATCGCGTCAAATATCGTATCATCGATTTTAAACGTGATAAGTATAACATGCCCGCCACTGTCAAGACCATCGAATACGATCCCAACCGCAGTGCATTTATCGCGCTTGTCGAATATGAGGACGGCACGCTGAATTACATCATCGCGCCGAACGATCTCAAAATCGGCGATACCGTTATCAGCGGCCAGACCGCAGACATCAAACCCGGCAACGCTCTGCCGCTCGCGTCGATTCCGGTCGGTACGTTCGTCCACAATGTCGAACTGAACGTCGGCAAAGGCGCACAGCTCGTGCGTGCCGCAGGAAGCTTGGCTCAGCTGATGGCAAAAGAAAACGGCTATGCGCTGATCCGTCTCCCGTCCGGAGAAATCCGCAATGTCCCGCAGAACTGCTATGCCACAATCGGCCAGGTCAGCAATCTCGATCACGAGAATGTCAACTACGGCAAAGCGGGCAGAAAACGTCACATGGGTTGGCGTCCGACCGTCCGAGGTTCCGTTATGAACCCGAACGACCACCCGCACGGCGGCGGTGAAGGCAAATCCCCGATCGGAAGACCGGGTCCCGTTACTCCGTGGGGCAAGCCGACACTCGGATACAAGACCAGAGATAAGCATGCGCGCACTGATAAGTTTATTATCAAGCGCCGCAACGCCAAGTAAGGAGGACTGTTTAAATGGGTAGAAGCGTTAAAAAAGGACCGTTTGTGCAGACCGTGCTGCTTGCGCGTGTCCGTAAAATGAATCAGGCCGGCGAGAAACGGGTTTTAAAAACCTGGAGCCGCGCGTCGACGATTTTCCCCGATTTCGTGGGGCACACAATCGCCGTTCACGACGGAAAAAAACATGTTCCGGTCTACATCACCGAAGATATGGTAGGTCACCGTCTCGGCGAGTTCGCTCCGACACGCGTGTTTCGCGGACACAGCGGCTCCAAGACCTCCAATTCCGGCAACTCGTAGTGGTAGGGAGAGGAGAAAATCGATATGGAAGCTAAAGCATTTCTTCGTCACGCCAGAATCTCGCCGCGCAAGGTCTGCATCGTGTTAGATCTGATTCGCAACAAGCCGGTGGAAGAGGCGTCTGCAATTTTAAAGTATACTCCCAAAGCCGCAAGCCCCCTGTGCCTGAAACTGTTGAATTCCGCTGTCGCCAATGCCGAGAACAATAACGGTTTGGATCGCGGCAAGCTCATCGTCAGCCAGTGCTTCGTAGCTCCGGGTCCGGTGCTCAAGCGTATGCGTCCTCAATCCAAAGGCCGCGGCGTCAGAATCATCAAACGCACATCGCACATCACGATCGCGGTTGCGGAGAAAGAATAAGGAGGAAAAGCGAGAAATGGGTCAGAAAGTAAACCCCCACGGCTTGAGAGTCGGCGTCATTCGCGACTGGGATTCCAGATGGTATTCCTCCAAAAAGGGTTTCGCCGATAAACTGGTCGGCGACTATAAACTGCGTGAATTCCTGAAGAAGGAACTTTATTCGGCGGGCATTCCGACCATCGAGATCGAACGCAAGACCGGCAAGATCTTCATCAAGATCCACTGCGCGCGCCCGGGCAAGATCATCGGCAAGGGCGGCATGGACCTTGAAAATCTGCGCACCAAGTGCAAGCAGATGATGGGTGAGCCGGTTCAGATCGACATC
>CAZTDA010000438.1:0-2330 GCA_964612155.1 uncultured Eubacteriales bacterium
CGCCCCCAGGACGAGGACAGCGCCGACCCCGACGCATATTGCAATAAAAAGGCCTGGAAACGATTTATCGTCATCATCGCGGGCGCGGTGATGAACTTGCTGCTGGGCTTGATACTGACAACCATTTTAGTGCTTGGCGAAAAGGCGCTTCCGTCCCGCACCATCGACAAATTTTTCAATGACTCCGTCAGCATGAGTTCCGGATTACAGGAAGGTGACGAACTGCTGAACATCGACGGTACGCATATTTCTATTTATTCCGATGCGATTTATGCAATTATGCGCAATCAAACCGGAGATGCAACGATCACCGTACGCAGAAACGGCGAAAAAATCAAACTCGAGAACGTCCGGTTTGCCACTGAAGAAGTCGGGAAAACCACGGTCAGCGTGCGCGATTTCTATTTTACCGCCGAACCCAAGACCTTCGGAAATATTGTCAACCACAGCGTCAACGGCACCATTTCTTTGGTCAAGGTGGTTTATCAGTCAATTTATGATATTATCAGAGGTAAATACAGTGCTTCTGAGGTCAGCGGGCCGGTCGGAACGGTTGAAGTGATCGGTGAAGCGGCGTCACAGGGGCTTGAATCGTTGATCTATTTAGCCGCGTTTATCACGGTCAACTTAGGGGTGTTCAATCTGCTCCCTTTGCCCGCGCTTGACGGCGGCCGCCTGATATTTATCATTGTCGAAATGATCCGCAGAAAGCCGGTTCCGAAAAAATACGAGAGCGTCATTCACTTCATCGGTTTTGCGGCTTTGATTTTATTGATTATATTGGTGACATTCAATGATATCAAATCCTTGATAACGCGCAACGCGTTTATCTTCTTTAACAACATTAGGGTTTAAATCATGCGCAGGATTTGTAAAACCGTCAAGGTCGGAAAAATTGCCGTTGGCGGGGATGAAATGATCTCCGTCCAGTCGATGTTGAACGCTCCCTTTGATGATATTGAGGGGAATATCGCACAGGCCAAACGCCTTGCCGAAGTCGGCTGCGATATCATCCGTATCGCCGTTCCGAATATGGAGGCCATTAAAACTCTCGCCGCCGTCAAAGCGGCCTGCGATCTGCCGTTGGTTGCCGACATCCATTTTGATTATAAACTCGCCCTTGAATCGGTCGCCGCAGGCGCCGACAAAATTCGAATCAATCCTGGCAACATCGGTTCAAGCGACCGCGTGAAAGCGGTTGCCGATTGCTGCAAAGCCAAAAATATCCCCATCCGAATCGGTGTCAATTCCGGTTCGCTCGAAAAAGACATCTTAACCCAATATGGCGGCCCGACCGCGCAAGCGCTTGCACAGAGCGCTATATATAACGCCAAGATGCTCGAAAAATACAATTTTGACAGTATCGTAATTTCGGTTAAATCGTCCGATGCCAAAACCACCGTCGAAGCCAACCGGTTTTTGGCGCAGACCTGCCGTTACCCGCTGCATTTGGGCGTAACCGAGGCCGGTACCGAGGAGATGTCCGCCCTAAAATCAGCAGCTGCCATCGGTTCGCTGCTGCTTGACGGGATCGGCGATACCATCCGCATCTCCATCACGGGAACGCTTGAACGCGAAGTCGTCGTCGGGAAAAACCTGTTGGCTTCGTTGGGCATGACCAACCGACCCACCGTCATCTCCTGCCCGACCTGCGGTAGAACCAGAGGCCCGGTCGCCGATTACGCCGAAAAGTTGCAAACATTATGCGCAAAAATCGATACGCCGATCAAGATCGCGGTCATGGGCTGCGAAGTCAACGGCCCCGGTGAAGCCAAATGCGCCGACATCGGAATGGCATTCGGAAACGACTGCGCCATCCTGTTTCAAAACGGAAAAATCGTCAAAAAGGGCAGTCAAGACGAGATCTATAACGAGATCATCAACTACTTGGAGGATTTGAAACATGGCCGCAACGCTGAATGAATTGTTCTTTGGCGCGGTTTCGGATCCGCTGGTCGCTTTAGGCGAAGTCAGGGGACTTGAAATTGATAAAAAAGAAAAGTTCATACGGTTGGAGGCCCTTTATTTTGAACCGGTCTCCCCGAAAGCCATCGACCGGACGCAGGAAGAGCTGCGCGAACTGTATAAACTGAAATCGGCTCGAATTTATCCCATCTTTCCCGTAGAATTCTTGAACACCGAATATTTAAGCGCTTTATGTGACACCTTGCGGGATAAAATGGCCGTTGTCAACGGATTTTTAGATGAGGCGAAATACGATTACGAAAACAACAAGTTAACTATTGAGCTCAAATACGGCGGAAAAGAACTCCTCGATAAATCCGACTTTGCAAAAATCATCATAACTTCCGTACATAGGAGCTTCGGCG
>CAZTDA010000439.1:0-2329 GCA_964612155.1 uncultured Eubacteriales bacterium
ACGCAAGATTCCGCCGGTTCCCGCCGATGCCGATATCATCTGGTATAAAGATTTTATGGAATCCGGTAAAAAGTATACGGGTGAATACCGCGCCGTCAAAAAGGGAACGGATCCGGCGTCTATTTTGTACAGCGGCGGCACAACCGGCACGACCAAAGGTATTTTGCTGTCTAATCTCAATTTTAACGCCCTGTCGATGCAGACCTTTTCGGCGGGCGCTTGTATTGATCCGGGCAGTTCGATGCTCTCCGTGATGCCGGTGTTCCACGGCTTCGGCCTCGGCGTTTGCATCCATACCGCACTCACAAACGGTTGCAAATGCATCTTGGTGCCGCAGTTCAACGCCGAATCGTATGCGCAGCTGCTGAAAAAACAGCAGCCCAACGTCATTGCGGGCGTGCCGACCCTGTTCGAAGCACTGCTGCGCAACAAAAATATGGAGGGCGTCGACCTCTCTTGCTTAAAAGGCATTTTCTCGGGCGGTGACTCGTTGTCGATCGAATTGAAGAAAAAGGTCGATAAGTTTTTGCGCGACCACGGTTCCAAGGAACAAGTACGCGAGGGCTACGGCCTGACCGAGTGCGTCACAGCCAGCTGTCTGACGCCGCGCGGCTTCTTCAAAGAGGGTAGTATCGGCGTACCGTTCCCCGATACTTACTATAAAATCGTCAAACCGGGCACCAAGGTGACGGCTTCTTACGGCGAAGAGGGAGAAATCTGCATCAGTGGCCCGTCGGTGATGATTGAATACCTCGATAACCCCGCTGAGACCGCCGACTGCCTGCAAATCCACGAGGACGGGCGCAGATGGCTGCACACCGGCGACCTCGGTGTGATGGACGCGGAGGGCTTTGTCTATTACCGTCAGCGTCTAAAGAGAATGATCATCTCGTCGGGCTATTCAATCTATCCGTCGCAGCTTGAAAACGTGATCGATGGGCACGAATATGTGTTGATGTCCACCGTAATCGGCGTACCCGATCCGTACAAGGTGCAAAAGGTCAAGGCATTCATCGTTTTAAAACCGGGATACGAACCGACCGACGAGGTCAAATCCGAGATTTATAATCACTGCGTCAAAAACATCGCCAAATACGCCATGCCGTATGAGATCGAATACCGTAAGTCCCTGCCGCAAACATTGGTCGGCAAGGTGGCTTACACGGTGCTCGAAAAGGAAGAGGCCGAAAAACTGGCCGCGGCGCACTAATAAATCACTCAGGTATTATTAGAAAATAATATAAATGCATGAATTACTTCTCGTAAGAGTAAATCCCAGACCCGAAAATAGCATATGCTTTGTAATCACCCCTGCCTCCGGTAGGGGTGATTACGCATTAGCACTTTTATCTGAACTGCATTTCTTTGCAATCTGAGATAGGATCGTAAAAGAAAATCTCAAAACTAAAATAGATATGGTTTTATGCTCACCCCCGCCACCGGCGGGGGTGAGCATGCATTAGAAAGTCGGTTTGTGTGTTGCGGCTTGTAAATTAATAGAAGCTGCGTATAATGATCACATCATCGCATGATGTTATCATCGCATGATGTTATCATCGCATGATGTTATCAACGTTTATAGCTGAAAGGGAAAATTTATGGAATACAATTTGCTGATGGCGCGATATAAAGCGTTGAAAGATAAAGTGGTCGAGCGCAAAGTTGCATTCGCGGAGCTGATGGGGTTCGTCGAGAAAGAGACGGCTTTCTTGACCGCGCCCGCCTCGATGCGGTTTCATATGAACAAGGACTGCGGCTTGCTCGAGCACAGCGTCAACACGGCGGAAACGCTGTTAAAGATGAAAGCGGTGCTTGCACCCGAACTCTCGGATGAGAGCTGCGTGATTGTGGCGCTGCTGCACGACCTCGGAAAAGCCGGTATCCCCGGACAGCCGCAATACCTTGAAAACGAGCCGACCGATCGGCAAAAGCGAGCCGGTTATTCCGCCTGGACACCCTATCGGTTTAACAACGATCTGACTTTTTTGAGCGTGCCGGTGCGCAGTATCTGGTTGATTTTGCCTTATATGGATCTTTCACAGGAGGAGACACAGGCGATTGTCTATCACGATGGGCAATATGTCGAGGACAACCGCAGCGTCGCAAAACACGAGAAGCCGCTGACCCTGCTGCTGCAATACGCCGACAACTGGTGCGGATTTGTGATTGAGATGGAAAACCCAGAGGATTGAAAATGAGTACAAAAACGCAGCGGATTAGTTGCTCGCTGCGTTTAATTTTACCGTAACAGAGGCGATTACGCGTCCTTTTTTTTTGAAGCGAGGACGGTCAAAAAGATGCCTATGGGGAAAATCATAGCATGCAGCAT
>CAZTDA010000440.1:0-2324 GCA_964612155.1 uncultured Eubacteriales bacterium
CGGTCGCTCCGACCAAATCCATCACCATCTACGCCGGTACCCCGATTGTGTTCAGCGCCACGGCACTCAAGGGCAGCAAAGTGTATGCCGAAGTCGACGGAGTGAAAGTTGAAATGCACGAAGATGCGATTTTGATGAATGAATCCAGTGAGGCCCTCGGCGATTATATCAACTTTACGGGCAGCTACACCGTGCCCGAGAGTTCCAAATCCCGCACCATCAGCGGCATTAAGATCACGGGCGTTTGGGACGGCTACACCACCACCAAAAACTGCGCCGACGTCAAGGTCAAAGAGATTGACAAGAGCACCATTCGTGCCATTCAGGTCGTCTCCGAAAGCGGTGCGGAAGTGTTCCGCTACGGCACCGTTGACGACAAGTCCGTGCCGACCGCTTATCCGCTGCCGGCGGGCACCCGCGACATCGTGATCGGCGAGGTCACCCTGCCCTTCACCGAAGACGGCGCAAGCCATGTTTATGTCTACTACCTGCTGCAATCGGGCAAGCGCATCTATAAGAGCAAGGACGGCGTCGCTTCGACCGATGTGATTGTCGAGGCCGGTTCAACCGTTCCGTATACAACGATCAGTAACATCGGCTTTGAAGTGAATACCGATTACACAAAATTGCTTCTGGATATGAGCAGTAAAGTGCCGTTTACGGTTGAGCTGATGCCGCAGAGTTATGTGGACGCTACGAGCACCGTGCCCGACTTCACGATTGCCGATTTCACTGCGGATAAACTGAAGATCACCTTTAACTATGTCAACGACGCCTCTGCGCTGCCCGATCTCTCCGGCAGTCCGCTGTTTACCTCGGTCAGCGGCTGGACAAAGGACGGCAGCAACTACAGCGTCACCCTGACGCTTGCCAAGTCTTTTTACGGAATGTACAGCAAATATGAGGGCAACACGCTGGTGTTCTCGTTTAACAACCCGCCGGTGATTTCCACCGCTTCGAACAGCTACGGCTATTCGCTGCAGGGATTAACTGTTCTTCTGGATCCGGGTCACGGCGGCAACTCATCAGGTGCGATCGGTGCAAACCCGAATTACCCCGAAAAGCGTGTCAACCTTGATTTAGCAAACAGAATCGCCGCCATCCTCGAGGGGTTGGGCGCAAAAGTCATTATGATGCGCACCAGCGACGTTTATATCTCCATCGAAAACCGTGCGCTTCTGTGTGCCCAATATAAACCCGATATCTTTATCAGCGTTCACCACAACTGGGCCTCCTCGGTCAGCGCCTACGGCACCGATTCCTTCTACTTTATGCCGTTCTCGAAGGACTTGGCCAATTCGATTTACAAAAACATGATCAATTTCTATGACAGCAACATGTATCCGGGATCGAATTCGAGTGCGTATAAGCGCGGTTGTGACTACTATCCGTTCTATGTCACGCGCCACTGGTACTGCCCGTCCACACTGGTCGAATACGGCTTTATGAGCAATTCTGCGGAATTGCAAAAGATCATCGATCCAAGCAATCAAGACGGATTTGCCCGCGCCACGGTCAGAGGTATCATCGATTACTTCTCCACCAACGGCATCGTCGTTCAAGGCAGCGCAAATACCCAAAGCGAACCTTCGCAGCCCGCAACTTCAAGTGCGGCATCGGTCGCTTCGGAAGTAAGTTCGGTGCAATCCTCGGTTCAGAGTACTTCGGCGGCTTCTTCGGTCGCTTCTCAGGGTTAAAAAATCTAATGACAAAGACCTCGGGCGATTTCGCCCGAGGTCTTTTTTATGTTGCTGCTGTATTCTTATGTTTGATTTTTATATCCGTAAGATTTAAATGGAATAATATTATTATCAATAAGTCCTGACGATAAAACACACACATTCACCCCGCCGAAGGCAGGGTGAATGTGTGTGTCTGTATGCGATGAAGTAAATCGGTTTCTTTAATGAAACATTGTTTTTAAGCTTTATATCGATTTTTTCAAAGATTTATTTTGAGATTAGTATAAGTTGCTTTTAAAGCAGCTTTTTCCCTTCCCACTCTTCCTCTGCCGGAACACCCAATATGCTTGCGATGGTCGGGGCGATATCCATAATGCTCGCATTATTAAACGTGCCACCGGGGGTGAATCCGCTCCCCGCAGCAAACAGCGGAATGGTCATATCCTCAGCCGCTTCGGTGCCGTGGCTGCGCTCGTGACCGCCATGATCGGCCACCACAAAAGCCACCCAGTCCTGGCCCAAAGCGGCCAGCACCTGCCCGATGCACGCATCGGCATTGCGCACTGCGGCCTGGTAATAAGGCGACATCCAACCGTCGCGGTGTCCCGCCGAGTCGGTGTGGCCAAAGTAGATAAAGGTGAG
>CAZTDA010000441.1:0-2319 GCA_964612155.1 uncultured Eubacteriales bacterium
TCTGCAAACTTATTTTCGTAATCAAAGAATAGCTTATAACCAAGAGCTTCCTATTAAATATGAGGGTTTTTAGAGATTCCCTTAACTGAATCAGTTTAAAAAGTCCGGAAGCTCGGTAAACTCAAGTTTTATCACCGGCACCGTGTCATATAAGCGCTCAACAGGGATATTTAATAAGCGTGTGTTTTCAAGCGGCTGATTGTAGGGGCGAGCGCCCGAATTGCGAACCGCATCCAGTGTCTGCCCGGTATTCAGCAACGTCACTTTTTCGGGTACGGTCTCAAACGGCTCTAAAATAATCGATTCGGCTTGAATATCGTTTAAAAAGCAGAGATAGACGCAATTTCCTTTAACGGTCATCATGGTGCAGGGCAGTTTCAATATTCCGTTTGCGGGTGTCGTTTCGTAAAAGGCCTCTTTGACATTAGAAAACCATGTACCGATCCGATTCAGGATTACCGTATCTTTTTCACACAGTGTCCCATCTGGCATCGGGCCGATGTTCAACAGGTAATTGCCGCCCATGCACAAGTGTTTGGCAATGCTCTGCATCAAATATTTCGTGCTGTACCGCTTTTCGTCAATGCGGTAGCCCCAGCTCTCGGTTCCCACCGCCTGACAGGCCTCGCTCGGTTTCGAAAATTCGGTCAAAGCGTTAATTTTATCCCAATACCAGTCGCGCTCGGGGGTGCTGTAGTCGCCGTTCTTGGAAAATCCGCGATCGTTGATCATTGCACCCGGTTGAAGGCGGCGGACGATTTCATGCACCGATTCGTCATAAATGGGCGGCATATTGGCGTCCCAAAACAGACAGCACAAGTCCCCGTAATTGGTGCATAACTCTGTAATTTGATTTTTGACATACTGCACATATTTTGTGATATCGGGTTCATCTCCGGGCTGAGGGCAGGGGTATTCGTATGATTTTCCGCTGTTGGGGTAATTCTTGTGATTCATGTCCGAAATCGAATAATAAAGTCCGAATCGCACATCACGTTTTCGGCACGCGTCGGAGAGCATTTTAACAATATCTTTTTGATAAGGTGTGTTTCGAATGCAAAAGTCGGTGTATTTTGAATCCCACATGCAAAAACCGTCGATGTGCTTTGCCGTCAAAACCATATACTCAATACCGGCGTTTACGGCAAAATCTACCCAGGCGTCGGGATCGAATTTCACGGGGTTAAATTCATTTTTGACTGCGGTATAAGTATCTCGCGGGATGTTTCTGCGAAAGACCTCTTGCTCCTGATATCCGTGCACCGAATAGATGCCCCAGTGCAGAAACAATCCGTATCGCTTCTCAAAAAACCAGTCGCGCTGATCACCGAATTTTTGCATTTAAGATTCAACCTCCAAACGGTACTATCGTTATCATATCACCATTTTTTGATATTTGCAATAAAAAAACGGGTGAAAATTCACCCGCGAGAATTCAAAATTTTAACTTAAAGCAAGGTACTCAGTTTTGTCTTTTCCACGGCCTTGAATAACAGCAATCCGCCCCCGAAACAGGCAATCGCCTGACCGGCTCCGACTGATAGTGCGTTAAATCCGAAAAGCGCCCAATCCAAAGTTCCTTTTTCGGCAATCGTCAGTTCCGCGCCGATCACAACAGCATTGAGCAAAACCGGGAAAACCATTGACAGCAACGGCAATCCTTTATAACGAATCTTTCGCGTGAAATAAGTGCAGACCGCCGCAATGCCGGTCGCCAGTGAACCGAATAAGATGTCCCAAACCCCGGCGATGGTATTTCCGGTCAAGATGGCGACGCCGTTCGAAATCGCACAACCGAGCGTCAGCCCCCAGATGGAGGAGGAAGTGAACACGGGCAGCACGGTCAGCGCTTCGGAAAGGCGGCATTGTATCGGCCCGAACGCGATGGGGTAGACAAGCAGCGTGAGTGCGGTGTAGGCGGCGGCAATCACACCCCCGCGGGTGATATGTTTGAGAGCGATGTTGCTTTTCATAATAAAATTCATTCCTTTTCTGAGTTTGGAACAAACTCGCGGCGTGAAATAGCAGGATATGAAAGGCTATCTTTCACGCTCTCTTAATCAAAACGACGGCGGTTGACTCAATTGGTCAACCGCCGCCGTTCAAGTTTACTTTAAAACTTTTTACGGGCGACGTAGGAGGTATGCAGAACCTCATGCGCCTTGTGGCTGCCGGGTTTATCGAAGTACTCTTTGTAGAGTTTGATAATGTCCGGATTCTGGTGAGAACGGCGAATGGTGTTGCGCTCGTCGTTTTTGTACAGCGCCGAAGAACGCAGGCCGATTAAATCGGTCCAGCTGCGTACATCAGCCGATTGCT
>CAZTDA010000442.1:0-2298 GCA_964612155.1 uncultured Eubacteriales bacterium
AGTTTAAATAATGCAGATAAACCGGCAATCTTCGCAAGGTGGTGACGGATATCTCCTTTTCGTTCACAAAAATCACTCCAATCTCTTCTTTTATTTACTATAGCATGTTTTCAATATTAGTCAATATGTTACATATCGATACAGTAATATCTGATACAATTACGCACAGGGATTTACTATAATGTCGATGAGTGGTAAAATGATACTGCAAGTCGGAAGGAGGGTATATGATGCGGGCTATTGTGATATTAGCGAAAGCTATGATGAGGGGTATGGCTTCTATCCCCATTCTTGCAATGCTTTATATTTTGTTTTATTTTTTATACACCGGTGTGAGTGCTGTCAGCATACATGTTTGGATTATTATCGGAATATCACTCGCCGTTGCAACTGTTTTTACCGGATTGACATATTCGGTTTGGGCTTTTGTTGTGCCTTTTAAACATGCTTTTCACTCGGCAAAAAGAGGTATTCAACTTCCTAATTTTAAAAATATGACTAAATTCGCTTATGAACGATTGCTTGATAAGGCAAACGAATACATGAAATTATGGCGCACAGCATCGGGAAGAATCAATTTATTCAGCATTATTTTATTGCCCACACGGATTTTTGCGGGTATATCGTTATATGTATTCGGCGTGTTATTCCTGTCGTTTTTTATTCTGTTATCTTTGCCGGTGATAGCACTTTCATATAAAAGACAAACCGGGAAATCGAGCATCTAATCTTTGCAAAACCTTTCGGAATCAAATAAAAAGCATACTGCTGTATTCGCAGATCGGATATGTTTTTATTTTCAGGAGCGAAATGATGAACTATGATGTGGCAATCATCGGAGCAGGTCCGGCCGGCTCGACTTTGGCGCGGCTGTTGGGAGATCATATTAAAACGGTGATCATCGACCGCAAAAGCGACCGGACTGACAGCTTTTCAAAACCCTGCGGGGGGCTGCTCTCGACCGATGCTCAAAAATCGCTCTCGGCGTTTGCGCTGACGTTGCCCAAAGAGATTTTAGTTGACCCGCAGATATTTTCGGTTAAGACCATCGACCTGAAAACCGGAATGATCCGACATTACCAACGTTTTTACATCAACCTCGACCGGCATAAATTCGACCGCTGGATATATTCATTAATTCCCGAGCATGTTCAAAAGCTTGAAGCCGAGGTGATTGGTATTTCTCGGGAAAACAACGGCTTTTTAATTAATTGTCGTTTTCCGGACGGAAGTGTGAGAGAGATTATAGCCAAGAGGATCGTCGGTGCGGACGGTGCGAATTCCATTGTGCGCAGAACCTTTTTCCCGACAAGGAAAATGTGCAGCTATGTGGCCATTCAACAGTGGTTCGCCGAGGCGCACAAAAACGCGTTTTATTCTTGTGTCTTCGATCCGGAAACGAGTGATTGTTGTTCGTGGTCGATTTCAAAGGATAATCACTTCATTTTCGGCGGTGCGTTCGCGCCCAAAAACTGCCGAGAGAATTTTGAAAAGCAGAAGCAAAAACTTGAAAAGATCGGCTTTCGTTTCGGCGAACCCATTAAAACCGAGGCCTGTTTGGTGCTGCGCCCGAGATCTTACTTCGATTTCACCACCGGCAAAGACGGGGTGTTTTTAATCGGGGAAGCCGCCGGTTTTATCAGCCCCAGTTCGTTGGAGGGCATCAGTTTTGCCATCGACAGCGCAACCGTGCTTGCCGATGTTTTATCCGGCAGCGCCAAAACCCCCGAATGTGCATACCGCAGAAAGACACGTTCAATCCGTTTAAAGCTGTTGACGAAAATATGGAAGAGCCCGTTCATGTATGTGCCGATTTTGCGCAAACTGATTATGGCAAGCGGCTTGAACACCATAAATGTACGCGAGTAAAACCTATTTAAGCCATAAACAGCGCGTTTTCGACTTGACAGATAAGATCATTATGGTAAAATGGTAAAAACTATAGCAAAGGATTTGAGCAGATGAAATTTGGTGAAATGCAATACATCCGTCCCGATGTCAACCATATTGGTGCGGAATATGAAAAACTGATCGCACAAGTCAAAAATGCCGAAACGGCGCAAACCGTTTTCGATGCCATCATGGAACACGAAAAGGTGTTTATGGACTTTTCGACGGCACAGTCGCTGGTGAATGTCCGCCACTCCATCGATACCGAGGACAAGTTTTATGACGAGGAAAACGACTTTTTGGATCAGACGGGTCCGCTATTTGAAGAAAAGATGCAGCCCTTCATTCAGGCGCTGCTCGACAGCAAATTCCGTCCCGACTGTGAAAAACGCTTCGGTAAATTATTGT
>CAZTDA010000443.1:0-2285 GCA_964612155.1 uncultured Eubacteriales bacterium
GGGGATTTCATTGAAGCATCTGCCGTTGATGACGTTGGTTTTCAGTTCCAGACCGAACACCTCGAAGGCCTCTTTTTCCTCGATGCGATAATTCATTTCGCTGTCTCCTTTGATTGTAATGCGGAAGGTCATTCGGGGATAGGTCTTGAGCACAACGCCCGTCTCGCGCGCCGAGGTGGGCATCACGCCGTGCAGGTTTTTAAACGCTCTGGCGAACGCCTCCGGCGACTCGTAACCGTATTTAAGCGCCGCATCGATCACTTTTACATCGGTTGTCTGCAATTCGAAGGCCGCGAGCGTCAGCCGTCTTCTTCGGATATATTCCGAAATAGGCACGCCGGTGATGAACGAGAACATCCGCTGAAAGTGATAGACGGAGCAGCAGGCGATTTGCGCAGCCTTGTCATACGAGATTTCGTCCGACAGGTTCGCTTCGATATAGTCCATCGCGCGGTTCATGCTCTCTAACCAGTCCATAAAGACCCTCCTTTCGAAATGAATTATAGCGGTTTTGTCAGTGTGTTGCCGTGCATTTGGTGCACGATAATATCAGTACCGCAAATTCATCATACCATAAAAGTAAGGGCTTTTAAAAGATGGAATTCAAAACGAATGCTTTTATTTGGCACGGGGTTGTGGTAAGATACTCTTATCAACAACACCGAAAGGCGAGGCATTTTTAATATGTGGGATTATCGGGATTGTAAAGTGACCAAAACGGATGACGGGTTTATCATCGAAAACGACAGGATTGCGCGCAAGGTCGTTTTTTACGGCAATGTGCCCGTGACCGATTTTATAGAGGACAAGCAGAGCGGGTTTCGGTGGAGTTCTCCGGCACAACCGACGGCGGCGTTTTGCCTGCCCGTGCTGGATTTTGACAAGTGTAAAGTGTCTTTTAACTGCTTTACCGATGACTGCCTTGGACTTTCGCATAACGGACTCGTGATGGAGACAGTTTTTACGGCGGAAAACGTCACGGTCAAATGGGGGAACGTGATTTTTCCCGGCATTGCCTTTGTCACGACGAAATTATTGATTGCGGTCAGTGGGGAAATAACTTTAGGTAAGATTGAGGATAAAGTCACGGTCAGCGAGGGCATTGAAAACGCCACGCTCGGAAAAAGCGCGGTCAATACAGGCATTTTGATTCCGCCGCCCGACACCGTCGAGGCCGTCCGCCTGAACAGCCGCCACACTCGCCTGACCCGCACGCGGCTGATCGATGTCTCCGACCACCACAACAATTTTGTCGAGGAGAGCACGGAGATTCCCTATGTGATGTGGGAACAGCGCTTTGACGGGCATTTCTTTTTGTTTGACGACTATATCCATGGGCACGGGCTGATGCTCGTGAAAGAAGCGCCCTGTCCGGCGGGACATCTTGTAAAAGCCAAAGAGGACCTGCGCACTTTTAACGCTCACTACGCCTTTTTGATGGGCAGCGGCGTGGATTACGAGAATCTGCCGCAGGGCGACGAGATCCCCCTTTATCAGGCCTCTGTGGGCGTCGGTGAGGCAAAAACGCTCAACGATGAATACAAAAAGCTCTATCGCGCTCAGTATCGCGGACTTGAAACCCGCGGGCTTTATATGATGAGCAATACCTGGGGCGACCGCAGTCAGGACGCGGCGGTCTGCGAATCGTTTATGCTCGGCGAAATCGAGCGCGCGGCGCAGATCGGCATCGACGTGGTGCAGATCGACGACGGCTGGCAGAAGGGCAAGACGGCGAATTCGATTTTGGTGAAAAACAAGCTCTGGGGCGGCGGCTATTACGACAGCGACCCGGATTTTTGGAAGCCGAATTATGAAAAGTTTCCGGGCGGGCTTGAAGTCATCGCAAAGGCAATAAATAAGGAGAAAAATTTGCAATTGGGCCTATGGTTTTCACCCGATCTTGTCAACGACTATGAATTGTGGGAAAAAGACGTCGAGACGCTATTGGACTTACACCGAAAATATAATGCGTTGTTTTTCAAGCTCGACGGCATTGTTTTAAAAAGCAAGCAAAGCGAAATCAACCTGCTCAAAATGATGCGTAAAGTCACCAAGGAGAGCGGCGGCAAGGTCTGGTTTAACATGGACATCACCGCGCAGGTACGGTTGGGGCATTTGTATCAAAAGGAATACGGCAGCTTGTTCATCGAGAACCGCTATACCGATTCGACGAACTATTATCCGCATTACACGCTCAAAAACGTCTGGGAGCTGGCAAAATACATCCCGGACGGCAAGTGCCAGTTCGAATAGTTGAACATGCGCCGCAATGAAAAGTTATATAA
>CAZTDA010000444.1:0-2280 GCA_964612155.1 uncultured Eubacteriales bacterium
CGTTGGCGCTTGAAAAGTGCAGGGAATTGGGGCTTGATAAAGTGCTTGTCTCCTGTGACAACGACAATTTCGGCTCGGCAAAGACGATTCAAAAAAACGGCGGTATCATGGAAAACGAAGTCACGCTCGAAGACGGCGCGGTTGTTCAGCGCTATTGGATTAAACTCTCAAACACAAACAACATCGTCAAGGGCAGACTAAAATTGGTGTTTCCGACTTTGGAAATGGAACGACAAGCGCTCGATTACCGTCAGGAGTGCTTCGACGCAGGAGAAGTCGAAATCAACGGCGACGCAGGGATAGACCATGCCGAGAATTACGCCGATTGGATCAAAAAAATCGAATCCGATTTGACAATCGAGCCGACTGACGATCTTGTCCCAGCCACCGAATACTTTGCTTTCGACGGTGACCGCATGGTCGGTACGATTCAAATTCGCCATAAGCTGAACGAATATCTGTTCAATTACGCCGGCCACATCGGCTACGAAATCCGTCCCTCCGAGCGCAGAAAGGGTTATGCCGCCGAAATGCTCTCGCTTGCACTGCAAAAGTGCAGGGAACTGGGGATCGAACGCGCATTAATCACTTGCGTCAAAACCAATATCGGCTCCGCTAAAACGATGATGAAAAACGGCGGCGTACTCGAAAACGAAGTCCTTAAAGACGGTGTGCCGTTTCAACGGTATTGGATCGAGCTGCCCAAAGCGGACATCAGACCCGTCGATAAAAGCCAATTCGACGCCTGTATAAAAGTCATCAATAGTAGTTTCCTAACGGTCGCAAACGACTTTAATTTGACAAGAGAAAACGCTCCGACCAACGGCGCGTTTTTAGGCGTGAACGCACTCGAATGGGAAGCGTCACGTGGCGACGAGATGTACGGACTGTTCGAAAACGACCAAATCATCGGCTTTGTCTCTCATTCGAATGAACCCCTCGGTAGTAAAAATCCTGCCGAAAGGCTTTTCAAGATGAAGCACCTCGCCGTCTTGCCCGAATGCCGGCATAACGGACACGGCAAAGCCCTCATGGACTATATCTGCGCCCGAACCAAAGCCCTCGGCGGCAAAAAGCTTGCAATTGGTATCATTGATGAAAACGCTGTCTTGAAAAACTGGTATTTAAAACACGGGTTCATCTCAACCGGCACGCACAAATTCGACCACCTGCCGTTCACGGTCTGTTTTATGGAAAAGGTCCTCGAATAACTCCGTTTTCTTAAGGCAGATTATAAGCAGGAAGAGGTAAACGACATGAACTTTTGCAGTACGAGAGATCAAAAATTGAATGTGAGTGCGGCCCATGCGATTTTAAACGGCCTCGCACCCGATGGCGGGCTGTTTGTCCCGATATCGTTCCTGTCGTTTTCGCTTGCCGAAATTACAGCCATGAGCGAACAGGATTATCGTGCTTGCGCATTAACGGTGCTGCAAAAATTCCTGCCCGGTTATTCTGCGGAAGAGCTTTCTTTTTATATTCAAAAGGCCTATGGTAAAAACATTGACACCACCGACCCTGCGCCTCTGCACGACTTCGGCGACGGGCTTTTCACCCTCGAACTTTTCCACGGCCCCACTTGCGCCTTCAAAGATTTCGCCTTGCAAATGCTGCCATATCTGCTGACCTCCGCCGCGAAAAAGTGCGGAACTGACAAAGAAATCGCCATTCTGACCGCCACCTCGGGCGATACCGGAAAAGCCGCGATGGAGGGCTTCGCCGATGTCCCCGGTACCTGTATCTGCGTGTTTTATCCCGACGGCGGAACGAGCGAAATCCAGCGTCTTCAAATGGCAACCCAAAAAGGCAATAACGTAAACGTGCTTGCTGTAAAGGGAAATTTCGACGATACCCAAAACGGCGTTAAAGAGATTTTCACGGACAAGGTCTTTGAAGCGGAACTCTCCAGTAAAGGTATTCTGCTTTCCAGTGCAAACTCAATCAACTGGGGACGTCTTGTTCCTCAAATCGTTTATTACTATTATACCTACTCCCGCTTATTAAATAATAAAACGATTCAACCGGGTGAACCCGTCAATTTCTGCGTGCCGACCGGCAACTTCGGCGATATTTTAGCCGGTTATTATGCCAAAAAGAGCGGCCTGCCGATCAACAAACTTATCTGCGCCTCCAATAAAAACAACATTCTCACCGATTTTATCAACACCGGTGTTTACGATAAAAACCGACCGTTTTACCGGACCGACTCACCCTCGATGGATATTCTGATCTCCTCCAACCTCGAGCGGCTGCTCTTTGAGCTGGCCGACCGAAATGACG
>CAZTDA010000445.1:0-2278 GCA_964612155.1 uncultured Eubacteriales bacterium
AGCCGGTCATTTGCGGCGACGGCAGTAAAATTGAGGAGCAAACCGCCGCCGACACCGATAAAGCGGATGCTTTTATCGCAGTCACGGGCAAGGACGAAATTAACTTGATCGCTTGCCAGTTGGCGAAAATCCGTTTCGGTGTCAAAAAGACAGTCGCGCGGGTCAACAACCCGAAAAACTTGCAGGTGGTTCAAAAATTGGGCGTGGACATCGCGGTCAGCAGCACCGGTTATATCGCAAATTTAATCGAGCGCCAACTCGACGACGCCGACAGTCGGTTCTTGTCCACGGTCACGGCTGGGCAGATTTCGATTAACGAAGTGACGGTCACCAAGGGTTCGCCGCTCGAAAACCGCATGATCAAAGAGCTCGACTTGCCTCAAAACTGCATTTTGGTTTCGATTTTGCGCGAGGGAAAAATGATTGTCCCGCGCGGCAGCGTTGTGCTTTTGAGGGATGATACTCTGGTTGCCGCCTGTCCTCCCGCTTATCGTGCCGAGGTAAAGCAGGCCCTGAAAAAGGTTTCGAGCACCACTTGACCGATCGTTCGAAAGGCGGATTACCGATATGGATCAACAGATAACAAACTCGGAGCCGCGCAGTGTGGATTATAACGCGCTGCGTGAAAACACCCCGTTCACCTGGAGTGTCGGTTCAACCGCCACGGCTTTAATTGCCCTGACTCCAATTTGCTACCGCGATTATTTTCTCGATTTCGAGACCAATGTGCAGATGTATAAAGAGGGCGAAGCAAAGCTGGCAAAACTCTTCGACGGCTTTTCGATGCCCCAGATGATTACGCCCGCCATCAGTTACGGGCATGTGAACTGTTTGGGCGCAGAGTTGTTTTTCCCCGAAGACGGCGAGGTCGGCATCAAGCACATCTGCCACTCTGTTCAAGAGGGCATCGATTTATTAAAATCCAAGCAGGGCTGCGATCTTTCAAAAGAGGGCATGTTCCCGTTTTATATGGAATTTGCCAAAAAACTGCGCACGGCTTTTCCGGGGCGCTCGGTGCGGTTCGGTTTCGGGGTCGAAGGGATTATGACCACGGCCTATGAACTGCTCAGCGACCGCATATTTACCGAAATTTACGACGAGCCGGAAGCGACGCTCGAATTTTTAGACCTGCTTTCCGACAGCATCAACGATTATTCTGCCGCTCTGCGTCGACTTGACAACGATCCGCCCTATCCGAACAACGAAGGCGCGTATATGGCCGACGATATCGCCAGCATGATCCCCGATTCACTCTGGCCGGAATTTGTGCTTCCGTATTGGGAAAAGTATTATCGTTTCCGCACCACCGGTAAGCGCAACATTCATATCGAGGGGTTGCTGCCGAGTCAGCTGAAATTTTTGGAACAAACGCGCATCGAGCGTTTTGACCCCTCGATTTCGCCGATGCTCACGCCCGCAATCATCGCAAAAACCTGCCGCGTGCCGTTTATGTGGCGGGTCGGATCGTTCCATTTCCCGCAGATGAGTAAAAAAGACACGGCAGATTTTGTATATCTTGCGGCAGCGGACGGCGCAAGCAATGTGCACACTTATATTGCAGGAGATACGCTTGATCCCGAGACTGTCGAAAAGATTTATATCTTCCGCGACACCGCGCAAAAGGTCGAAAAACTGCTGGCAGACGGAACGCCGAGAGCGGAACTGTTAAAGTTTACGGGCTATTCCGACAGCGCCGAATATTGGGACAACTGGGGCGGCTACAAAGGCAAGCCGCAATATAGAAAAGGATAAAATATGGTTACACAAAAAGAAATAAGTCGCATCAACGAACTGGCGAAAAAGCAGCGTGAATGCGGCCTGACCGAGGACGAAAAAAAAGAACAAGCGCATCTTCGGGCGCTGTATATCGCGGGCTTTCGCGACAGCTTGCGCGGACAGCTTGACGCAATCACCTTGGTCGATGAAGACGGCAACAAGCGTAAATTGAAACATCAATGACCGATTTGGATTTTTGCATTGCATACGCCGAAAAGGATCTGCCGCACCGCGCTTTATTGCTTTATTGCTTAAAAAGCGGCGCGGCGGATATTTTGCATTGCGATGAAAACGGCATTTTATTGTTCGACCGTAACGGCAGCCATTATTTGCTATCGGCGAAAGACAAAAAGACAGCAAAAAACTTGATTGAAAAAGTACCGCAAGGAAAAACTATATTGGCGCACGAGGAGTTTTACGACGACCTTTTGCAGGCAAGAAACCCCACACGAACCACGCGTTGCAATACAGCCGCCTATTTAAAAAAAGAGCCGCCCGAAAA
>CAZTDA010000446.1:0-2275 GCA_964612155.1 uncultured Eubacteriales bacterium
CGTGTTGCCGGTTTTGACGACCGTATCGACGCTGTTTAAGTCGAGCTGCAAATCCTCGAGATATTTCCCGAGTTTTTCGGTCTCGCCCTCCTCGAGATACACCTTCATGACCTGAATGTGGTTGCGGTAATCGTGCCGCCAGCCGCGCATTTTGGCATAGATATTCTCGACCTCTTCACAGTGTTTGGTGATGAGGTCGCTCTGATAGTCCGAGATGGATTTGTTGACGAGTTTTTTGGTGTAAGCGCGCTGCCAGAGGACGATGCCGAGCACCGTACCGGCGAAAACCGCACCGATCAGAATGTACCAATAATATTCCATCTTATTGAACCCTGTAAAAGTCAATGAATTTACGGTTAACGGCGTCGTAATTTCTCCGTGAAAGGGGTAATATATTGCCGTCGTCGAGGATGATATCGGTGCGGGTGATCTGCCGGATATGGCGCAAACCCACGAGATACGATCGATGGCAGCGCACGAACGACGCACCGAGCAGTGTTTCGAGTTCAAAGATCGGCGTTTTGACATTCAAATTACTGTGTGCGCCCGTGGCGCATTTGCAGACCAGCGTGACCGTATGTGAAAACACCTCGGCATAACAGATGTCTTTTACAAGCAGACGAATCACGCCCTCCTCGGTCTCAAGCATGACGGCCGGTTCGGCTTTGGAGAGGTTTTTAGCGGCTTTACAGAGGACTTCGCAGAGCTTTTCCGGTTCAACCGGCTTGATCAGATAGTGCAGGGCATCGACATCATACCCGTCGGCGACAAAGTCCGAATAGGCGGTGATAAAGACGATTTGCGGATGGGCATCGAATTCCCGGATGCGGCGGGCGAGCTCGACACCGTTCATGCCGCTGAGTTGAATGTCGAGCAGCAGGATATCAAACGCTTTATTCTCGGCGTATTCAAACAAAAACGCCTCAGCGCTCGGAAATTGAGAAACAACGGCACACATACCGCTTTTTTTAATCCAGCCGGTGACGATCTTTTGAAGGTTTCCGGCTTGGACGGAATTGTCGTCGCAGATTGCGATTCTTATGTTTTGATTTATAATAGAAAACCGTCCTTTCGCGGGAGAGAAGGATTTCTTGTGATTGCCGGGGCCTCACAATTCGTTCTACGATAGTTCTTTATCGGCGCGATTAAATGTCTTTTTAATGATGAACGGAAAGACCAGCATCCCCCAAACAATCATCAGGAAATAGCGGAGAATATCGACGGCAAGCGATTCGCCGAAAACGAGCTTAAACCCCTCTTTAATCAGCAGTATTCCGGCGATGCCGAGAACGACTTTAACAATGTGCTTCCACCAACGGTCACAGTGCGGATCAAATTTGATATAAACGCGTTCAACAAACCAGCAAACCGCAAACCCGCATCCCGCAGCCGCCGACTTGCAGCAATCGGAGACGTGTTTATATTCGATGATACCGTTTTGATACATGATAACGGCATAGACGGCTGTTGCGATTGAGATTAATGCAAGAACTGCCGCAACCGCAAAGTTTTGCTTGGGTGTCAATTGTTTCTTCAGCAGCACTTGAGCGACGGCGGCGAAAAACAACCCGCAGATTAAACCGACCAATACGTCTTTTAATGTATGTACACCGAGGTACATGCGGGATAGGGCGACCATCGGAAAGATGATAAAGCAAATCAGCTTTGCCCACCATTTTTTGAAATGCAGGCCGCCTGTGGCGAAAACAGCCGCCGAGCCCTGCGAATGCCCACTCGGAAAAGAATAACCGGTTGCGGTTTCTATGGCACTTCCAACCGGCTTGAAAGTCGGATCAAGCACCCACGGGCGCGGAATACGATAGGCGATTTTCAGCGATTGAACCGCAAGGCCGGAGCCGAAAAAAGCCAAACCGCATTTATAGACCAATTCCTTATTAATACACCAATAGATGACGCTGATGAGTCCGAGCAGAAAAAGCTCTTCACCGAATAAAGTCCAAAACTGGAAAAACGCGTTTAAAAAAGGGGCGCGGATCTGCTCGAGCGCTTTTAAAATTTCCATACGGCCTCCCTATAACGGTTCAAACGGATGAATTTATCATGTGGTTATCCTGATCGTTGTACGTTCGTAATTATAACATAATCCAAGCTTTTTTTCAATCAATTCAAGGAAGAGCATGGAAACAAATTAACAATTATATGGTAAAACAGGGGGAAAATCCCAGACCCACAACGGGCAGGGGAAAATCCCCTGCCCGTTGCGGTGTGAAGTGTGAGCAGCGATGAATGTGTGTATCAGTCATCCTGCATTAGA
>CAZTDA010000447.1:0-2274 GCA_964612155.1 uncultured Eubacteriales bacterium
GTTGATGAAATTCCGCCGGGATTCGTTTCATTGAAAACATTGGATGTTCAAACCTCGATGTTTTTCGGTTATGGGAAAAAGCAGATTTCGTTTTATAAAAACGGTGTTTGCTTCTATCAAACAGATTTAAGCAACAGCGATTTCATTGTAATTTATAATTATGAATACTATATTAATTATGAAAAATATTTAGATTTGGTTAAAAAGGCAAGCTCAGAAATAGTTGCAGAACCGGTAATAGTTGGTTATCCAGTCCCCGTTCAAATCGTCCAAACAAAACCGGAAGGTTTTATTCAACTGGATGAAGCGATAAAAAATCAAGATAATGGCATAAATTTTATGTTTTTTGAAAACGGGTTTACGCTTTTTGATGCTGATGGTGTTGGTATATTTGGAACAGGAACCAATGACCAAGGATTTATTGTTAAATTTGAGAATGAAATCTATGTCAATAAAAAGAAGTTTTTAGAAATTGCGAAATTGGCAGATCCTGCTGTCGAAAAGCAAAATAAGATATACCGTATTGGAGAAGAAGTAGACATACCGGGTAGACTGTGTATCATAAAAATTGAAGAAGTGAATGCGGTTGTTTCCGATAAAACGACATATACCATAAAATATTCAATCCGTACTGGTATTGATAAGCGATCTATTAACGAACTTTTCGACCATGTTGAAACAGACAAGGGGACAATCATTAAGGAATTTGATTTTACCGGAGAAGGAACTTTTCAAGTTACTGTTCCGACCGGTGAAAAAATTAACATCATCGTTGTGGAAGGCCTTTTTAATTCCGCTATTCGAAAAATAGGTGTTAATAATTATTAGAAATATTAAATTAAGGAGTTTCTATGAAATATTTTGTAGTGGATGCATTTTCCGAGCAATTATTCAAAGGAAATCAAGCGGGTATGTGTCTGCTTGATAAGGCGATAAGTGATGAGATGATGCAGAATATCGCTGCGGAAAACAACCTCGCCGAGACCGCTTTTGTTGTCAAGCGCGACGGGTTTTATGATTTGCGGTGGTTTACACCTACTACGGAAATCGATCTGTGCGGACATGCCACATTGGCAAGCGCATTCGTCATCTCGAACTTTGTCGACCAAAACGCCGTCACGATAAATTTTCATACCAAAAGCGGCGTGCTGCCGGTAGTGAAAAAAGGCGATCTGTTTGAGATGGATTTCCCCGCGAGAAAGCCCATCCCGATTCCCGTGACGCCTTTGATGGAACAAGCAATCGAGGTTCCGGTTCGGGAAGCGTATTTATCACGCGATATGCTGTTATTGGTGGATTCGGAACAGCAGGTGAAAAATCTGATTCCGGATTTTGATTTGATTTCAAAGCTCCCGGATTGTATGGGGTTGATCGTGACCGCTAAAGGTGACGAAGTTGATTTTGTCTCCCGGTTTTTCGCACCGAAAGTCGGTATTCGGGAAGATCCCGTAACGGGTTCTTCCCATTGCGAATTGATTCCGTTTTGGGCCGAAAGATTGAAAAAAGAAAGCATGACGGCAAAGCAGCTCTCACAGAGAGGCGGAACACTTTATTGCAGAAATTGCGGCGACCGGGTGAAAATTGCGGGGAAAGCCGTACTTTATCTGAAAGGCGAGATAGAACTCTAGACAGATTCTTCCTTAAAACGGTTTTCGGCAATAAGATTAGCCGGAAACTGTTTTGTTTTCAAGATATTTTGTGAAATCTTCCCTCCCGGTGAAAAATATTGAAAACCTGAGTTGTATTATGGGTGAAAGGAGTTGATGAGGCAACATGCATTCAAACGAGCTCATTGAATGCGTCAGACAGGCGGTGATCAAATATTCCGACAATCTGCGGCGGCTGGCGTTTACTTATGTCAAAAGTGTGCACAGCGCCGAGGACATCGTGCAGGACGTGTTTTTGACCTATTTGCAAAAAGCGCCCGAGTTCGAAAGCGCCGAACACGAAAAGGCCTGGCTGCTGCGGGTGACGATCAACAAAAGCCGCAACATACTCAAAACCGGCTGGTTTCGCAGCCGCTTTGAACTGACCGAAGAAGCCGGTTATTTACCCCCGGAACAGAGCCAAGTGCTTGAAGCCGTGTTATCGCTTTTGCCAAAATACCGGCTGCCCATTCACCTGTACTACTATGAGGGTTATTCGATTGAGGAAATCGCAAACATCCTCGACACCAACCCCGCGACGGTCGGCACCCGGCTGGCGCGTGCAAGGGGACTATTGAGACAATCACTGGGAGGTTTTGAAGATGAAGCATAACAACTACCGCGACGC
>CAZTDA010000448.1:0-2273 GCA_964612155.1 uncultured Eubacteriales bacterium
CTATTGATAAATCCCGTACGTTTTTTCTACTGACTGGATATAAATGATGCCGTTTCCGGGGTCGTCGAGCTTGAGAGCGATTTTAATCGATTCGGCAATCGCCGCGGTATGATCATGCTCGGCTAAAATGAGTACAATCTCTTTTTCCGGCTCAATCTCCATCGAAAACAGCTTGCTGGTCTCGTGAACACCCGATCCGCGTGCGTTTAAAATCGTTCCTCCCTTGGAACCCGCTTTTTGCGCGGCTGTGACAACATCCTCGGCTTTTCCGCGCTCGACAATGGTTGTAATGATCTGATACATGGTCTGATTGACACCTCCCGCGTGTGCGTTTTGATGACATGTGATATTTTTAGTCCCCATAATCCCGCAGATCGGGGTAGTAAATGCGATTCCGTGATGGGGTTTATAAAACTCAAATTCCCGGTCGAGTTCCTCCAGTGCACGATAGGCAATCTCCCTTTCAGCCGCCAAATAGATAATTTCTTTTCTGGTATCCGAAAGCCCCAAAAAGTCCAACACGCCGCCGCATACGGTACCTGTTCCGAGCACCACCGTGGCACCGGTGATCCCGTGGTGTTTGGCAAAGCGGATCAGTTTGCTTGCCTGCCCGAAGTTGACAATCACACAAATCAATGTAATATCAAGGCCTTCTGCTTTATCCGCCATTATGAACCCTCCTTGGCTTTTGCTGATTTGATTTTATAGATTAAACCCAAGATCTGAAGCGATATAATGGGCATCATCGCCACGGTTGCAATCAACCCGAACGCGTCCACCAAAACGTTTGCGCTTTCGACAGCCCCGGCAGCACCCTGCGCGAATGCCAACACAAAGGTCGCTGTCATCGGTCCGGAGGCGACACCACCCGCGTCAAAGGCCATGCCCACGAATAATTTGGGAACTATAAAGGACAGTGCGATGGACAGGATATAGCCGGGTAATAAATAGTGCCATAATTGAACTTGCGGAATCAAAATGCGAATTACAGACAAAACGACCGCAGCCGCAACACCCAGCGCCAGCGTCGCCAACACCGCGCCCCGCTTGACATAACCGCTCGTGACTTCCTCGATCTGATGGGTTAAAACATAAACCGCCGGTTCTGCTAAAATCGTGACCATGCCCAAGATAAATGCGACCGCGATTAAAAAAGCGGGGTTGTCCATCGAGGCCAGTCCGTAGCCCACGGCACGCCCGACTTCCATGAATCCGGCGTTAACGCCGAGCAAAAATAAAACCAATCCGGCAAATGAAAACACCAGTCCGAATAAAATTCTGCGCACGGCATGTTTTGACGCTTTTAAAAAGACCCGGTTGCTGACGACAAAAATAAGCAAGATCGGTAAAAGCGCTAACGCCACCTCGCCCGCGATGACCGGCAGTTTTTCTGAAAACGGCGCGAACAATGACTTCGGAACCGTTTCCACAATCTCCGAAGCACCCGTGACTTGATCGGTTTTGGAAATGATGCTCATTAACAACACCGAGATGATCGCTCCGGTCGAGGCGATGGCGACCAACCCGAAACTGTCTTTTTCCGAGGCCTTGCTGTCTTTTTTCATCTTTGACACGCCCGTCGCAAGGGCTAAGATAAACGGTACGGTCAGGGCACCGGTCGTCGCGCCCGAAGCGTCGAACGCAATTGCTGTGAGCTCTTTGGAGGTCAACAGCGCAAGCCCGAAAATGACAATATAAAAAATCAGCAAAAGCTTATACAACGGGAAATTATAGATGATTCGCGAAAGACCGACGGCAACCATCAATGCAATGCCCGCCGAAACCACCAACACAATGGCGATTTTAGAAATCTGCCCCGAGGTGACACTTTCAACCTGTCCGGCGAGGATGTGTAAATCCGGTTCCGCCACCGAAATAAAAAATCCGAGTACAAGCCCGGCGAGCGCCAAAATCCACAGCTTATTCGACCGCGCCACACCTGAACCCATGTGGTTGCCGATGGGTGTAATTCCGATATCGACGCCGAGTAAAAAAATTGTCAGCCCCAACACAATCAACACCGCGCCGATTAAAAAACGAATGATTAAGGGTGTTGTGACCGGAGTCAGTGTGAAATTTAAAATGAATACCAAACCCGTGATCGGGAGAACGGAAAAAAGAACCTCTTTTAACTTTGCGGTAATCGCTTCCACCGGCGCCTCCTTTTTATACCCAATATGAAATCGGTACCATTTCAAATAAATGATACCGATTGTACACCTATATTAAATGATACCGATTTACGGCGATTTTGTCAAGGAAAAATTATACTT
>CAZTDA010000449.1:0-2266 GCA_964612155.1 uncultured Eubacteriales bacterium
TCCTTTATCCCATTTAATGCAATAAGCTGCCGAATGATCATCAATATCGGCATTGTTTCTTATATCTGATAAAGATACCATCATGATCGGGTAGGTGCTGTAATCTTTTAAGTCACTTTTAATGGCTCCGCGAAACGGGATTAATTGGATCACAAGCTCCATGCAGACGATGGCCGCAAGCACAATTAACACAACAGCTGTTGTGCTGAAATTCGGTCTTACCCTTTTTACATCATCCACACAAAAACCTCCTTAACGTAAAGTGTTATATATCAAAGATATATTCAGATGATACCATTCATGTAATGCATTTTCAAGAAAAATTTAGAAATTGCAAATTAAGAATTATGCCGACTCGTATGAATCGGCCTAAAATGTTATTATTAACAAAAAGGACTAATTGAAGGACAAAGAGGTGAAAACATGTGATTAAACGGCAACCCATGCTCGGTCGAGCAGTGCAAATGAATCGGCAATCGTGCGCTCTATGGAGGTTTCGCCGTCCAATGGGCGCATTTCAAGCACCAGCGGATTGCGTTTGGTTTTGTCAAGATAACCGATTTCGAACAGTGCTTTTAATGCAGTGGCCAATTCCCGCTCGCAGATTTCGCCACCATCGATGCCCATCGGCGGGTGCATGTCGCCGTAGAGCGGGCAGCACTGGTCTTTCAATACGCAGTTGCCCAGATGGACGCGCTTAATCCTGTCGCTGCATTTTAAAATGGATTCGCGGATGTCCTCGCCCATCAGCGGCAGATGCGCAATATCAAGTTCGATTCCGATGTTGTTATGTATCATTCTCACCCGGTCAACCAGCTCGACGCATTCGTCAATCGAGCCGTATAAAAACTTTTTATCCACCGTTCGATCAAACGGCTCGAGCAGGGCGGTGATGCCGTGCGGCGCAAGTTCGCCGCAAAACCATAAGCAGAACTCATAAAACCGTTCCTGCGCCTCGGCTCGGTGTTCGGGGTTGTCCGCGCCTGAGACGAACACAAAGCGCTTTGCACTGCCTTTGACCGCCTGTTCGATCTGATCCCGAATCACAATTTTGGTGAGCTCGCGCTCTGTCAAATCAAGTGACCCAAGCGAAATTTTACGCGCCGGGAACAGGTGCAGCGCATATGCCGATTCCTTGCCGCATTGTTTCACCGTTTCAATCGCTTTCGAGCGCCACGGCTCGGCATACGGCACGCAGAAATCAAAGGTCTCGATATCGGTTCTGGCTGAAAATTCTTTTAGCGTGTCTGCGTGATAAGCGGGGTTGTTGACGCAGTTTTGATAGAGCATATGATGAACAAGTCCGAGTTTGGCATAATCTCTGATATTGCCGTTCATAATGCCTTAAAAACCTCCGTTTTACGAATCAGGTATTCAGCCCAGCACTGAACGGCAGTTTCACCGGTAATCGCTGCTTTTCCGTAAATCTCATAATATTTACTTGCATACGGCGTATCGTAAAAGGTAAATTCAAGCGTGGTTTTGCTAGACGGTCTCGGCACATATTTTGAAGTTGATTTTGCCGCATGCAGCGCAGCCGAATAGATCAGTTTCCGGGTTTTTTCGAGCGGATAACAAAGTGCGCCGCTTTCGGAAAGTGAATCTTTGACCGTGACACAAGTAACGCCGCCCATCAGCGATTTGGTTTCGGCAACGCCCTCCGAGTCCGCCGACACCATGACCAGCGGCACGCCGAAGCTGTCTGCAATCGCCGCTTCCATGCCGATTTCGCCGACCGATTGACCGTTTAGTAAAATATCCTTGATGTCGGATTCATAGGAGTGGTTGAGTAAAGCACCTGCCGTACCCGCCTTAGAATGCAGCCCGAGCAAAATCATCCCGTCAAACGAAGCGTCCAATCCGCCCGCCGATTTCGCCGTATAATTCGGTTTTCCGCAGATAGGGAAGACATATTCCGGCAGCTTGTCAAGCGCGATGTTGCGCCCGTAGTAGTGCATGTCGTAGATATGGATTTCTTCCGCACCGCCGTCGTGAAGCCCTTTGATCGCGGCCAGCAGATCGCTCATAAAATATTCGCGCCCGACAGCGTATTCGCTTCCGCTCGGTGCCGCCTGTTCGGGGCTGACGATGCCGCTTGCTCCCTCCATATCGCACCGGATCATGTATTTTTTCATCTGACGGCCTCCTTTTATTTCCCGATAAAGAATTCCTGCGCGGGAACGGTTAAAACACCATTGAGCCATTCTCCGCTGCCGAGTAATCTTTCTATCTGATTAACTTGTATTTGAACCGGCTCATCCGAGCG
>CAZTDA010000450.1:0-2250 GCA_964612155.1 uncultured Eubacteriales bacterium
TCCCGCCGCGCGGTACATCACCTATTCACTCTTCACTATTACTTCTTACCTAAATTGTTCCACGGGGAACAATTGATCTTACACACAACACACCACGAAATGTTCCACGTGGAACATTTCGTGGTGTGTTGTTTTATATGACCAAAGAGCAAATGCCGAAAGCGGGTGGTTTTGTCTTTTACGAAATAAAATGGATTTTCGCTTTGGGCAAACTGCCGTAAACGGCGAAAAAATTTCGTGCAAAACCGCACCGCTTAAATCACCAGCTCTTTTTCACCCATATCATGTACTCGACGCGGTCGTCAAATTCGTTCATTGAGAATTTGGATTCGATCCCGCATTTGTTCAAAGAGGTGACCGCGTGTTTGATCGAATTGTTAAACAGACGCAAGTCCTTTGGGGCGCCGCGAATGGTTCGTTTTGGGTGTTCGGCGTTTAATCGCTCAATCAATTCTTCTGTTTGAGAGACATTCAGTTCCCGTTCGATGATCATTCGCAATACTCTTAAGCGCTGTTCGGGTTCGACACAAAGCAAAGCACGTGCATGTCGCTCGGTTAATCCGGCGTTTAATATGGTGGTTCGAATGTTTTCGTCCAGTAACAGCAAACGGATTTTGTTGGCGATGGTCGGCTGCGTTTTCCCGAGCAACCGCCCTGCTTCGACTTGGGATAAACCGCCGTGCTCGATCAGAGAACGAATCCCCTCGGCTTCTTCAAAAAAGTTCAAGTCCTCGCGCTGCAGGTTTTCGAGCATCGCCATTACGCCGCTGCCGACTTCATCGGTGTCGACCAACACACAGGGAATTTTCCCGATGCCCGCCAACTTAGATGCGCGCAGCCGCCGCTCGCCCGCAATCAGCACATAGCCTTGCTGTGTTTTGCGTACCGAGATCGGTTGAATGAGTCCGTTGCGGGTGATGCTCTCGGCCAAAGTCCGCAGCTTGTCCGGGTCAAAGTGCCTTCTCGGCTGCATCGGATTCGGTGTGATTTTGTAGGTCTCGATCATCGCATATCTCTGTTTTTGCATTATAATCCCCCTTTTCAAGAATAAGTCCTGCAAAGGGGGTTGTCCAATCTTTTTATACGACGCTTTTCGTGGGTTCCTTATATTATTCGGGGTTTTAAAGCGGTTTTTTTGAAATCTTTGCGCCGATACGCGGGTAATTTGTCGGGGAATGCGATATTTTTTCAATTAAAATGATTCCCCGCCGGCTGCCGTCAGGTAAATTAAACTCTTTTGTTCCTTCGACTTTACCTCCGAGAATATGAATCGCATTCTGTGCGCCGTCGAGTTCTTCTTTCCAGCTCGCGCCTTTCATCGCCGCAAAAGTGCCGCCGACTTTGACAAACGGAATGCAGTATTCACACAATACATTTAATTCGGCGACGGCTCTGGCACAGACCAAATCATATTTTTCCCGATATTCAGATTTCCCGCCGAAATCCTCGGCGCGGCCGAGCAAAATGCTTCTTTTTATTTCCATTTCCTGGCAGAGCGACTCAAGGAATTTTGCTTTCTTTCCGTTGCTGTCCAACAGTGTCAAATCAATCTCGGGTCGAAACAGTTTTAACACCACGCTCGGAAAACCGGCGCCGCTTCCGATATCCAAAACACGCCCTTTGACTTCGGTCGCCAATAACATCGTGATGGAGTCAATGAAGTGTTTGACCTCGATTTCCTCGGGGGTTTTGATGGCGGTCAGATTGACTTTTTGATTGTATTCCATCAGGAATTCGGCGTAGTGATGCAGTTTTTCGGCAATTCCCGCATTGTATTCGATGTTGCTTTCTTTACAAAACTGCTCCAGTATATCCATCTCTGTTCCGCCCTTCGCTCGCTTCGGTTATTTCGTTCGGGATTACATATATTGTGCTTTTAATCTTATTTTTATAACGTAAAAATTCGGCTATTTTTCCTCTTTGCCTCGTTTCACGAGCCAAACCGAGAGCACCGCCAAGTCGGCGGGGGTCACACCGGAGATGCGCGAGGCCTGTCCGAGGTCGCGTGGTTTGATTTTATTCAGCTTTTCGCGGGCTTCGAGGCGCAGACCGTCAACGGTTTTATAATCCACATCGAGCGGCAGCTTTTTAACCGCGATGCGTCGCAGTTCGTCGATACGTTCTTGTTGGATGCGGATGTAGCCCTCATATTTATAATCAATGTCGATTTCGCTTCCGATGTCGGCGCGCAGGTCGGGACGGGTTGGGTCGAACGGTGCGAGGTCGGCATAAGAAATCTGCGGGCGTTTA
>CAZTDA010000451.1:0-2248 GCA_964612155.1 uncultured Eubacteriales bacterium
CCTGCGGCCCGAATGTGCGCGACTGTTTTTTAATACACTATATTAAAAAGGGGAAGGGCTTTTACAGGACCGGCGGAAAAGTCCATGCCGTCGATAAGGGCTCGGCCTTTTGCATTTTTCCGCGCGACGTGGTGTGGTATTATACCGACCAAGCCGACCCGTGGTCGTTTTACTGGTTCGCTTTCAACGGGCGGTTGGCGGGAAAACTGCTCGAGCGGGCGGGCATCACGCGGGAAAATCCGGTGTTGGCACTGAAAGAGGATAACGCGATTCCGAAACTCACGGGCGCACTGCTCGCCGAATTCGAGGATGAAAACCCGGATGATCTTGCGCTGACGGGGCATCTGTGCTTTTTGCTCTCGGAGCTTGAAAGATCGCGGCTTGTCCCGAACCCGCGCCAAAACGGAAAAAAGTCCTGCGATTACATCGAGAAAGCCCTGAACTACATTCACGTCAACTACCACAGGGATATGCAGGTCGCGGCGCTTGCCGACTACGTCGGACTGGAGCGCAGTTATTTTTCAAAGCGGTTCAACCAAACCACGGGATATTCCCCGCAGGCCTATATTCTGCGGTACCGAATTGAGAAAGCCCGGGAGCTGCTGAAGACCACCGCGCTCTCCGTCGGCGAAATCAGCGAGTGCACCGGCTTTTCGGACGGCTTTTATTTTTCAAGGGCGTTCAAAAACTTCACCGGACTCTCTCCGGCGGCTTACAGAAAACAGTGAAAAATAAGGGGGATTTACTTATGCGGGAACTCGTTAACAAGGTTATTGAAAATTTGAAGCGGGTTGATTTTGACGGATTGTGGAAAGGATTTCACAAATATCCGTTCGCGCTTTATGACGACAAAACCGTGTATTTTGAAAACGGGGAAATCGCACATGACGAGCGGTTTTTTGCCAACACGGCGATTGATTACGAGGGTAAAAAGCTCGCCATTTGGAACATCACGGGCGAGCCCACCGTGCAGGACGCCGAGATTTTGGCCGCCGACATGGTGCACGAGATGTTTCACGCCTATCAGTACGAAAACAGCGAAAAGCGGTTTCCACGCGATTTGACCACGATTCGGTATCCGTATGAATTTGAAAATCTGAATTTCAAATATGCCGAAAACTGCCTGCTTGCGGATGCGTTCGAAACGGCGGATTTATTACAGAAAAAGCAATTGCTGAACCGGATTTGCGGTCTGCGGCAAAAGCGCGGGGAACTGATCGGCGATATGATGATGTGCGAATACCTGACTGAAACGCTTGAGGGAATGGCCGACTATATGGGCACTTCGTCGTTGAAGATGATCAATATTGAAAAATACACGCAGCGCTGCAAGGACTATCTCGGGAAACTACGTGAGCTTGCTCCGCTGCAGCTTGATATCCGCAAGATTTCGTATTACGCAGGAGTGATTCTGTTATTAGTGGCAAAAGAGATGGGTATTGATTATCAGCATGATATTACAGGGGCAAAGAACCCGTTTGGCGGATGATTTCGGCAAATTTTGAACCCGATTTGCCGGAGGATTTGTCAAAAATCGGCGATCTTGCAAGCATGAAAGAGCTGGTACTCGCTACGCGGGCCGAACGTGAAAACGAGATTGAGGAGTTTATTCGGTTTTTTAAAACGCTGAAAAGCGGCGATTTCACGATCACCGGATATGACCCGATGAACATGCTGCGGGTCAAAGATTACATCCTTTGCAAGACCTTTGTGCGGCTCACGGATACTGTCACAAACAGTGCCGAATCGTTCATGGGTCAAACCCTGCTCGAGATGGCGCCGGATTCGGAAAACAAGGTGGTTCGTTATTTCAGGAAGTAAGAGTATAGTTTGAAAGGAGTAAGCTGAATTTTTCAGCTTTTTAGGTAATTATGTTTGACTTAAATATTTTGTGTATCGGGCAAAAAACTCCTACTGTGAGTATCCCTGGAAACAAAAAAATATGGATTGGCAATTCAAATGATGATTATACCAAGAAGGGAAAGAATTATTTTCAAATTGCACCGGTCATGGATTTTCTAGATGGCATTTGGTATAGTTTACTACGCTCGGAAGATGAGATTGGAGGAACTGTGATTTGCGACTATGCTGACAATACCGGGATATATCCATATTGGGTTTATGACAAAGAAGTTAAAGAGGATCTCCGGCCTTTAATTATAGAAAAGGAGTATTTTGATAGCTTTTTTAAAATCATCAACTTTTTACTTAAATGCTCACCAATTAAAAGGATAGCTCTTCTGTGTAG
>CAZTDA010000452.1:0-2245 GCA_964612155.1 uncultured Eubacteriales bacterium
GCTGAGCTGGCGGGTGCAGCGCAGCAGGGCCTGTGCCACGGGGCTCTCCCAGTCACCATGCCGTTTTCGGTGCTTTTTTGCCAAAACTTCGGGACTTCGATAAAACATTTCTCGGTGTCCATCGTGGTGTGCAGCTTGACGCCTACGGTGCGCAGCGCGTCCTTTGTCACAATTTTGTAATTCATCTGCGTATCTCCTTTAATCGAAATGGTGAGGTTGATACGCGGGAATGCGGCCAGTGCAATGCCTTCGCGGCGGGCGTCCGAAGGCGCGATGCCGTGAATCCCCTTGAATGCGCGGTTAAACGCGGTCGGGGAATCGTATCCGTACTTGACGGCGAGGTCGACGATTTTATCATCTGTTGACTGCAAGTCGAATGCGGCGGCGGTCATGCGCCGTCTGCGGATGTACTCGGATAACGGGATGCCCACGATGTAGGCAAACATCCGCTGAAAGTGGAACACCGAGCAGCAGGCGATTTTCGCCGCGTGTTCGTAAGAAATGTCATCTTCGAGATGCTGTTCCAGATAGTCGATCGCCGCGTTAAAGCGGTCCAGCCATTCCATGCGATCACCTCCTTCGATCAAGAGTATAGCAAAGTCAAAAATCCTTTTCCTCTCATCCGTTGCACGAATTCGAGAGCAAAGCAACATGAATCACTTTTTCTTAATAGCGGAGACGGTTGCGGTCAGGGCTGCGAAGACCAGCCCCGCGATCGGCCAAACCAGCCAGGTGATCGACCATCTGCCGGATAAAAAGCTCCAAAGCAGGTAGACGGCGACGATGAGCGGCCAGTAGATGGCGCCGATTTTATCTTCATTTTCATCATGTTTCCGAGCAGCCGGGGCATAATCACCTTCGCCGAGCAACCGGCTGTATCCGCCCATGACTACACCGGACGAAACGAACAGGAAAGAAGCGACCGACACTACCGCCAACAGCACACCCACCAGCCCGATCAAAATGCTCTCTTGGGCATTCAACGCGCCTGCCGTAATCAGCGGCACCGCACATAAAATGCACAATGCCACGCCGATGATGATGCTGACGGTATGGGTTTTTGAAAATGCGGCGCGTCTTTCGCGGACAATACCCTCTGCGCCGTATTCGAGTTCGAAGTTTCCTTTATCGAGATATTCGTAACGCTTCATCGAGGTTGCGCCGAAGATGAACAGCGCGACCGCACCCGCGATAATTAACAGCAGTGTTGCGATACCGATGGCGGCTCCGGCGGTCTCGGTGATTCCGATGGCTCTTGCATTTCCGGCAAGCTCAATTAACGTGATGGGCGACAGGATGCATAACAGCACACCCCATGCCGTCCGTTTGGCAAATTGGCGGTTATCTTTGATATAGTCGTTTACTTCCTGCACGGTGACACGCCTTCCGGTGGTTTCGTCGGTTTGATTATAAATCGTAGTTTCGAGATCATCTTTCAATAGGTAGTCGGTTGTGACGCCGAACAGCTTCGCCAGCTCAAGAATGCGGTTGATGTCGGGGATGGCAGCGGCGCTCTCCCATTTAGAGATCGACTGTCTGGAGACGTTGAGTTTCTCGGCCAGTTCTTCCTGCGACCAATTGTTGTTTTTGCGCAGGGTCAAAATTTTATCAGCTAAAATCATGTGAAATCCTCCTAATAATATAATGTGTACATGTCTTATGCGGGCTCGAACCGAAGGCCTTCGATGTCGCTCTGTCCCGCCAGACGAGGCGGTGTGTCACCGTCCGCGTCATGGATCAAGAATACCAAAATTTCAGGTTGCACACTATCAATTCGGCTTATAAATTACCGCAACCGGCAGTTGCACTTTGCAAAAATCCCGAACTTTATCAGGTAATCGGGTGTTCTTTTTGAATTATAGCATGTTTTTATAAAAAAAAGAATCTGATTTTTATATATGGTTTTTTTCTTCATTCATCAGGTTCGGATGAAAAACATTCCCCTCTATGGAGGGGTGGCGCGCAGCACCGGGATGGTTCCATATGCAATCAAAAGCGGAACAATTTTAGATGTTCCGCTTTATTAATTCTATAACCGTTATTCATTTGGTTTATCTTCTGATCGTTTACTTTTCGCTTTAAGCCAATCGCTATAGGATTTATTTATAACTTGTTCTTTACTATTAAATATGATTTGCCCTGTTTTTTCATTATATTCTGAATAATATTCGTTTTCAATGATTTCTGGATTAATAAATTCAAAAACTTTATCGGTAAAATATTCAAATTTCTTATTATCTACATC
>CAZTDA010000453.1:0-2241 GCA_964612155.1 uncultured Eubacteriales bacterium
CCATATTATGTATATCTTTGTCAAATTGAGTAAGGACGAATCGGAAAAGCAATTGACAAAAGAGGAAAATTTAGTTAAAATTAACTTGAAGGGATGATAGACGATATGAATGAAAATCTTTTAACCGGACTGATCAAACAGGTAATTGAACACGGCCCGAAGGTGTGCAATCTCGTGGTTCGGCAAAACAACGAAATCATTGCACGGTATGATTTTATTACCGAAGAGCCGCGGCTGTTATTTTCGGTCAGCAAGACCTTTACTTCGCTCGCAATCGGCCTGGCCGAGAGCGAGGGGCTTTTGGGGTTGGACGAGACACTGGTTGCGTTTTTTGACTGTCCGGCGGGATTTGAAAAAATCACAGTGCGGCATCTGCTGACCATGTCGAGCGGGCATGAAACCTGTCCGCTGATGGCTGCCGACAGCATGGATGACATCGAAAAAATCTTCTTCGGGCAGCCGCTTGTCTACGAGCCGGGAACAGTGTTTATCTATAATAATGCAGGCAGCTATATTCTTTCAAAACTGCTCGGAAAACGGGCGGGCTGTAATTTGAAGCAGTATCTGATGCCCCGCCTGTTTGAACCGCTGGGCATTGCAGAGCCGCGCTGGGATGAGGATCAATTCGGAGTCAGCCACGGGTTTTCCAGTTTGTATTTAAATGCGACCGATCTGTCAAAAGTCGGGCAGCTGCTGCTCGATCACGGGAAATGGCAGGGGAAGCAGTTGCTGCCGGAAAAATACTTGGAACAGGCGACGAAAAAGCAAATTTCCACCGAAAATGTCAGCGATTCTTGGGCGACCGCCGATTCGCACGCGGGATACGGATATCAAATCTGGATGAATTCCTATCCGGGCAGCTACCGGATGGACGGCTATCGTGGGCAATATGTCGTGATGCTGCCCGATAAAAACGCAGTGGTGACCTCTTTGTCGGATGAAGACACAAATATGCTCGGGGTTTTGGAACTGACTTGGAAGTATCTGATCGATCGACTGTAATGGGGGCTTTTTAAAAGGAGGAGCGTCTGATGAAAAAGGGAATTATGGTTTTGTTGATTGCGGTCATATTGGCGGCGGGGTGCGCTAAGACACCTTCGGCGTCTTCATCCGCACCGGAATCATCGGCAGAATTTTCGGCTGCTCAGTCGGCTGCGTCATCGGCGGTGGCAAGCCAGACCACGTCATATGTCACAAAGCCCGACGATATGAGCGCGGCGGCGTTTTTACGGCAAAACTTCCCTGTGACCGACGGCTCCACCTCGACGATTCCGCTCGATGCTGCGGTGAGAAGCGCCATTTTTAACACGGGGTTGGATTACGAGACCGACAACGTTAAGCATACGACCACGTTCGGGTCGTTTGAGCGGCTGCTTTCCGGAGAGGTCGATCTGACCTACACGGTGCCGCTTTCCGCCGAGCAAAAACAGGCCGCGAAAGACAAGAACATTGAGCTCGAGATGGTGCCAATTGCGAAAGAGGCGTTTGTGTTTGTGTTGAACGCCAAAAACCCTGTTATGAAACTATCTCAAGCGCAACTGCGCGATATCTACAGCGGCAAAATCACCAACTGGAAACAGGTCGGCGGCAATGATGCCGAGATTGTGGCCTATCAGCGCAATTTGGCCAGTGGCAGCCAGACCTACATGACCGCGTTTATGGGTGATACACTATTGACCGAACCGCCCAAGACGCTCGTGGCAGAATCGATGGGCGGTCTGATGGATGCGATTGCGCTGTATGACAACGCCGAGAACGCGATCGGCTATTCGGTGTATGCTTACGCCGCCGATATGTATGGCACTGGCACGGAATTACGATTCGTGGCGGTGGATGGCATCGCGCCTAACGATACAACGATGAAAAACGGTACTTATCCGCTGTTATCGGAAAACTACGCCATTTTCAGGGCTTCGGAACCAAAAGGCAGCCCCGCGCGAGTGCTTGCCGAGTGGCTGGTGACGGAGGACGGGCAGCAGGCGGTCGCAAACGGCGGGTACATCCCGTACGGGGTCGACCCCTCGACCGTGGTCGCGCATAAAAATGCGTGGGATAAAGTTGGCACCGGGCCGAAAGCGACGGGGAAAGAGGCATTGCCGACGAGTTATTATAAGGCGGATTTAAATGAGACTAGTTATAACGGTACTTGGATTGACGGTGCATACACCATCACACTGCTTGACGAAAGAGAACTGAAAATTTCTAACCGGGACCGGTATACTTCCGACAGCGTCGTCTGGG
>CAZTDA010000454.1:0-2241 GCA_964612155.1 uncultured Eubacteriales bacterium
AGGTGCTGAAAATGGCGTTAAATAACAACCTTTATCTTCAATCTGTGTGAGGCCATAAATAGCTTCACTATACAATCCCTGCAAAGGATGATTTTTCATGAACGTATTTTTTGATTTGGCCGCTTCAACGCTGACGCAGGGCTTGATTTATGCACTGCTCTCTTACGGCGTCTATATCACCTATAAAATACTGGACTTTCCCGATCTGACTGTGGACGGCTGCTTCCCTCTGGGAGCAGCCGTTACAGCCGTATTGTTGACCCGCGGCTATAATCCCTACCTGACGCTGCTTGTGGCGCTCGCCGTGGGGGCGCTGGCGGGGCTTGTCACCGGCATCATCCATGTCAAGCTGCGGGTGCGCGACCTGCTAGCCGGGATCATCACCATGACTGCCCTGTTTTCTGTCAACCTCCAGATCGCCGGTTCCAACCTCATTGTCGACCGCTCAATCGATACGATCTTCACGGCTTCTCCGACAATGGCGCTGCTCGGCGGGATGTCGCTGACGACGCGCAAGCTGATTGTGTCCGTTGTCGTCGCAATTTTGTTCAAACTGCTTTTAGATACATACCTTAAAACCAAAAACGGTATGCTGCTGCGCGCTGTGGGCGACAACAGCACATTGGTCACTACTTTGGCAAAGGATAAGGGCAGCGTTAAAATCATCGGTCTGGTCATATCCAACGCGCTTGTCGCCCTCTCCGGCTCGCTGGTCTGCCACGAGCAGCGCGCTTTCTCCAGCACGATGGGCACCGGTCAAGTCGTATTCGGTCTCGCCACAGTCATCATCGGCACGACCCTGTTTAAAAAACTCGGTTTCGTCAAGGGCACTACCGCAGTCATGGTCGGCAGTATTCTGTATAAGGTCTGCATCCAAATCGCCATCAATCTCGGGCTGCCGGCCAATCTTCTTAAACTCATCACCGCGGTGCTTTTCCTTGGGATCCTCGTCTTCGGCAACTTTTCGAAGGGGCGGGTGAAAGAAAGTGCTTGAACTGAGAAGTATCACGAAAATATACAACCCCGGCACTGTTACCGAGATGTGCCTTTTCAACAAATTCAATCTCAAAGTCGCGGACGGCGAGTTTGTCTCCATCGTCGGCAGCAACGGCAGCGGCAAGACCAGTTTGCTGAACATCATTTGCGGCAGCATCTCAACAGAAGAAGGCCAAGTGCTGATAAACGGAGAGGACATCAGCCGATTGAAGGATTTTCAACGTTATCAAAAGATCGGCCGCGTCTATCAAAACCCCGCGATGGGGACCTGTTCGAACATGACCATGCTGGAGAATATGTCCCTCGCTGACAATAAAGGCAAGGCCTATAACCTCGGCGGCGGTATCAATAAAACCAGAATCAATTTTTACCGCGAACAGATTGCCATGCTCGGACTCGGTTTGGAAAACAAATTGGATATCAAAATGGGCGCGCTCTCGGGCGGTCAACGGCAGGCAGTGGCCATCATCATGTCCACCCTGACCCCGATTGACTTTCTGATACTCGACGAACACACCGCCGCGCTCGACCCCAAAACCGCCGAGACCATTATGATTTTGACCGATAAAATTGTGAAAGAGAAAAAACTCACCGCCATCATGGTCACCCATAACCTCCGTTACGCCGTCGAGTACGGCAGCCGCCTGATCATGATGAACAAGGGCGAGATCATTCTCGATAAAGCCGGAGCGGAAAAGGCGGCCACCTCGACCGAGGACATTCTGCGAATTTTTACCGAAATCAGCATCGAATGCGGAAATTGACGATTATATACGACGAAAGGCCGGGGGTAAACCCTCGGCCTTTCCTTTTCCCGCAGCCGTTTTTTACCGCTTGTTGCTCTTCCTATTGTATAATCCGTACCGATTCTTTATAATCTAGTATGGTTCACCCGATACCGTTACAACGATAGGAGAAAATGCATGAAAGTCAATCTTGAGAACCTCAAACGTTTCAAGCCCAATATCGAGCAGTCGGCCAAGAGGTGGGACGCCTTTTGGCAGGGCGAACTGATCGACCGACCCATACTTCTCAGCAACTGCCCGAAAGACAACTCCAAGCCCTATCATTACCATACCTATAAAGAACGCACCTTCGGGGATATGGATAAGATGACCCGCGAGGTTCTCGAAAACGCGGAGAACACGTACTATGGCGGCGACGCGATCGCGACCTACTGGCCCTCCTTCGGCGCCGACGAGATATCGACCTATTGCGGCGGAAAACTCGTGTGGAACGACGACA
>CAZTDA010000455.1:0-2212 GCA_964612155.1 uncultured Eubacteriales bacterium
AAGAAAGAACGCCTTGTCTCCGACTATTACGAATGCCAGCATAAAACCGTCACCGATTCGATTCTCGGCTTTGCAAAATTGATTAAAAACAACTGGCCCCGTAAAATCCTGACCGGCGCGTTTTACGGCTATTATATCTCGGTGTTCGGCAGAGCTGCCGCAGGCGGACATTTGATGGAGCAAGAACTGTTGACCTCGCCCGACATCGATTTTTTGTGCGCTCCGGGCGCTTACAACAAGAGCTGCCGCGAACCGGGCGGACCGGGATTATCGCGCGGGCTGATCGAATCGGTCACTGCTCACGGCAAGCTATGGCTCGACGAGATGGACCAGCCGACCGCGGACGGAACGGTGCTCGGCGGGATGTATGTCTTCGACAAGCCGACCAGCATCCAAAACAACCGCAAGTGCGTGATGCAGTCGATTCTGCGCGGCGCGGGGCTTTGGTATTACGATTTCGGCTACCTGTTTTCCGCCGGTTGGTGGGAAGAACCCGAATACCGCGCCGACATCGTCAAACTCAAGGCGCTGGCGGACAAGCAATTTCATCAGCCGCACACCGCGCCCGCTGATGTGCTTTTAGTGTTTGATACAAAAGTGTTTTTACAAACCGCGACCTCGGCGAAAAACGACCCGATCACGGACGAAATTTCGGTAAATATCATGCCTGTAGCAGCTTATAAAAGTGGTGCGGCAATCGAAACCTGCTATCTGTCCGATCTGTTCAATATGCCGCTTGACAAATATAAGGCGATTGTCTTTTGCAACTGCTTCTGCATGACCGCACAACAACGCCGCGAAATCCGCGAAAAAGCCGGGAAAAACGGGCGTAATCTCATTTGGCTGACCGCGCCCGCCTATACTGACGGAGAGCGGTTGAGCACCGATTTTGTCAGCAAGATCACGGGGATTAAAATGGCCGAGCACCCCTGTGTTTTATTGCCCGAAATTACACTTGAAAATGAAATCGGCGGCATGTTGGGGGGTCAGATTCCCGGGGTCAAATTCAATCCCAATTCTCCCGAATATAAAAGCCCTAAAATCATACAGACCCTATTTTCACCGGACGACCCCGATGCGGTCTGTCTCGGAAAATACGATGCCGACGAAAAATGTGCCGCCGCGAAAAAGGTACAAAAAGACCACACCGATTGGTTTTTTGCGCTGCCGCCGACCGAGCCGTCGCAGCTGCGCAATCTGTTCGCGGCCTGCGGCTGCCATATCTACAATACGCAGGACGACGCAACCCTCGCCGGAGCGGGATTGATCATGATCCAGAGCCGCGACGGGGGCGAACACGAAATTACGCTGAAAAACAAAAAACCGGTCAAACTCACCCTCGAGCCGTCTCAGACGGTATTCTTGGATGAGCAGACCGGGGAAGTTTTGTTATAATATTTATTTGACGAGTTTTAATTTATAAATCGACCAAAATACACCCGAATCGGAATTGAGTTTGGCAAGCCAAACTTCACCGTCCATCAACAGGATTTGACACCGCTCACTGATTGGGTAACAAGCCCGATAGGTATAGCCGCTGATATCGATGACATCCGGATGAATAAACAGAAATTTAGCGTCCCAAGTGCCGAGATCAATCGGCTGCACCTTCCAATAGAGCATATTGAATTTTTCACTGGAGTCCGGGTATTCCTGATTGGCAATTAAAAAAATATAAGGGCTGACGTTGTATATTTCGCCCGTGCCGTCGAACGGATAATAGGAGCTGATGGGGGTCATATACAGGCACTTGTCGAATTCATAAACCCCGTACTCGAGCGTCGGCACGTCGTAATGCGTGTTGACCGCCTGACGGATGTCCTCGACAAATTTGCCGATTTCGTAAACATCATACGCCGCCGCCGAATAGGGGTCAGTTTCGAATTGAATGATTCTTTCCTTTACGAATGCGCCTAAATCGGAATTTTTAAGTTCGCCCGGGACGGAGATTTTTTTATAATTGATAAACGCTATACAGTCGTCTTGCGACAATTCCGACAGTCGCTCGCTGCCGTCAAACTTGGCAGCCGGAATCACATCTTTTTTCGGGAGCGCCCAATAGACAGCGGCTGCCGCACCCAGCAGCACAATCGCACAAGCAACCCAATAAAGCCATTTGCGCCGTTTTGACATATCCACCCCCCGTTTCTTTGGATATATAGTGAAGCCACTTGAAAAGCAAGGCGAGGATAATTTTTAAGGTAAGTGGCTT
>CAZTDA010000456.1:0-2208 GCA_964612155.1 uncultured Eubacteriales bacterium
TCCCGACGGAGGCGGCCATTCGCAGTGGTGGGTACGCCCCGCGGGATGTGATGCAGGGCACCGTAACGAGGGGTTATGCGTCTCGAGATGTCTCAAAGCGAGACCATGAGCTGCTGGGTAATGCCGACGCAGACGAGATTATCAAGGGCGGGGATATCGACGCCGAATTGAAACGGCTCGAGGACAAGCCTATCTCGCAGCGCACAAGACGCGACAGGCAATGCTATCTGCGGCTCGTAAATGAGCAGCAAAGCCGCCGTGATTTGGCAGCGCTCGGAAAGCTCGGGGTGGATGTCGAAAAGCTGAAGAAAGATGGCGCATTCGCTGAGTTCGACAACAATCTGAATCCGGATATTCCGGTCTCAGAGCGGTATGAACTTTTTAAAAAGTACTGCGTGATGAAAAAGGCGGTCAAACCGCCGATGTCCGCATCAAGTCGGGGCAATACGCCGAAGCGAGAATACTTCGACTCCGATACGATCGACGGGATGTCCCGTGAGGAGATTGCGGCGAACATCGACGCGATTACAAGGTCGATGAAAACGTGGTGATTCAACCGTAGGGGCATCACGGGCTACGGCCCGCCGTGGCCGCTGCGTGAGGAACCCCCCGTCATGTCCAACCGAATACGGACTACGCGCCGATCGCGGCGGGATTCCACCTCCAAGGCGTCGTTTACGACGCCATACAGAGGGGAATTACCGCACGGCGGTAAGGTTATAAATTGTAGGGCGCGGTTTCCCAGACGCGCCGGGTGTTTCGATTCGGCGCACGAGTAATAGGTAAGGTACCGCGTCGGCGCGAAAATCCGACACGGCGGGGGCGGTGCGTCTGGGAAGCCGCACCCTACAAAAAATAAATTCAAAAATCAAGGAGGATAAAAAATTATGGCTGATAACTGGAAGCCCATTGTATGGAGCGTTCATATTGAAAACGCACTCAAACGGAATATGGTGTTTGCGGATCTCTGCAACCGCCGCCACGAAAAACCCAAGGGTTCGCTGAAAATCGGCGACACCGTGAAAATCCTCGGCGTCGGCAGACCGACCGTCACCCAAATCACCGACCCCAAGGCGACCCTCGGAACCCCCGAGAACATCACCGACAACTCCACACTCATTAAAATCGAACGCTTGGATACGGCGATGTATCTGGTGGACGATGTCGAAAAGGTGCAGGCGCAGCAGGGCTATATGGAGGCGTTGAACGTCGAGACTGCCGAGGCCATGGCCGAATCGATTGATACTTACATCGCCTCGAAAGTCGTCGGAGCCGGACAGGCATTGACCGCGATCGCTTCGCTGACCAAGGACAATGTCGCCCGTGCACTGTTGACTGCACAGGAAAAGCTGATGGAAAAGGATGTTCCGATCGAGAAATGCGTCGCAGTCATCACGCCCAAGGCGTGGACCCGGCTGCGTGAGGCCGTCGGCGCCGAGCTGACCGACAACAAAGAGTTGGTCGAGCATGGCAGAATGGGTCGCTACACCGGAATGGAAATCTACGTTTCCAACAACATCTACAACGACGGAACCAACGACAACATGATGGTGATGAGCAAGAACGCCATCGCGCTGTTCGAACAGATCAACGATGTGGAGAAGTTCCGCGAGAGTAACTACCTCGGAGACATCATCCGTGCGGTACATCTCTACGGCGCGGACGTGGTCAGAGCCCAGGAGATCGTTAAGGTTCCGGTCACTGCTTACGTTTAATGGAAATTGGAAAATGGGAATTAATCATATCAATTCCTAATTCCGCGCTTTTACAAAGATAATCGAAAGGAATGAAATATTATGGCTGTTACTGCAATTGATCTGATTAAAACAGGGGCGATGAATACGGCTGTCGGAGCGGTTTTTACCCCAATCGGAGCGGATGGCGCTACGGTGCCGATCGGTAAAGATGAACGTTTGGCGTTTATCGCGACCAACGCGAATGCTGCCGATAAAACACTGACGGTTGCCAAGGGTGACGGTATTAATGCCGCTGCCGATCTGGTGATCACGGTTCCGCACGGGGAGTATGTCGCGTTTGAACTCGACAGCTCCCGTTACGGACAGATGAGCGGGACAAATAAGGGCAAATTCAGCATTACAAGCAACGCAGGTGCGGATGTGAAGCTGATGCCGATTCAACTGATCTAAACAGCGTTACTTGAAACGCTTTACGGAGGGGAAACCTCCGCCGCAAGAACGCCTATCGGCG
>CAZTDA010000457.1:0-2203 GCA_964612155.1 uncultured Eubacteriales bacterium
CACGCTGATAGACCGGGGACATTCGGCCATCGGCGGAATGTCCGCACACCATCAGCACAGCCGGCAGTACCCCTTTAGCATCAACCGGTTTGTAAATATTCGCGGTTGCAAAATAACCCGGCAGCGTTTCCAGCACCAGCGATTCGCATAGCAGATTGCCGGTGGTGAAGGTGTTGGTTATGCCAACCTTCACCTGGCACGGTTCGGGCAAACCGCAAATCGCCCGGCCAAAAGAAGCTTTTACCGCCGCCTGATGCCGTTTAAGTTCATCTTCATCCCGGATGTCCTCACGGACTTTATCGCCCACCGCCAGGTTTATAAGGGTGATACTGTCCGCATAGGTTTCAAGCTGGTTCGGATTCACACTTACAACATTGCTGCTGCTCATTTTACTGATACCGGATATATCCATGGCGGGTGCCTCCATTTATATAATTAATTGTCAAATCGATGCAAATCAATGCAGGAAAACATTTTTAAAAGAACAAGGTTGAATAAATCACCCTATGCTTGCCCTGGCGTTTGCCGGATCCTTACACCGGTAAAACATCACGGTAAAAACACCATTCTATCGATATCAGGCAGCTGAACCAGCTCAAACTGGCACAAGTATTCGTCAACCACATCAATCGTTGAGGTGGAAAGTACTTTAGGCTTTCGATTCGCTGCAATTTCTTCCGGAGCAATGCCAAAAAATTGTGGAATATTATTAAAGTGAAACTGCTGCAAACCGACCGTATAGACACGGTTGTCATCGATGTCTTCGCCGTTGAGGGTGAAACTTTCTATTACCCGCCTGCTCTTGGAATATGCCAAATGAAGCCCTTTGGACAACTGATAAAACTCTGTATGGCCTTCGAAGGATTCATCTCTGAGCATAAATGCCATCATTTGCCGCAGCTGTTTGCCTGTGACGCAAATGCGGAAGACCGCGTCGTCATAGGGGAAAGCCACGAGCAAATCCTGCAATTCCAAAATCGGTCCGAGCGCGTCCGTTCGGATGCTGCCGGACCCCAGCAGCATAATGTCCAGCCCAAGTGACTGCTGAAATATGTCGCTGAACAGGCTGCCAAGTTGCGTCTGTTGGTTACGTACAGGGTGTGTAAACTCACTTTTAAAACGCGTGACAACCCGCGTGTATTTTTCATCGGTTTTTTCTTTATATTTTCTGATCAGATTTTCGAGTGCCGTATCCTGCGGGCAATGCTCGCTGTCGATGGGAATCAGCTGCCATTCAAACGAATCAATAGCGTTCAAATCCTTGTCCACCATAATGTCAAAACGACCGATTTGAGAGCTGCCCGTTGCCGCCTGTACAATCGGAATGCCGTTGACAACGCAAGGCTCCGCAAGCAGGGTATGGGAATGCCCGCCGATGATGATATCAACACCCCAATCTTTGTCCAGGCATTCAGCGAGTTTTTTATCCTCGTCAAAACCGATGTGCGTCAAGAGCACAGTAAAATCAATGTCTTCCGTACGGTAGGTGTTGCTGATTTTTCCGACCTCTTTCGCCGCTTCATTCACATCCACAAAGGTTCCGATCAATTTATCCTGCCTGGTTTGGGCGAGCACTTCCTCTGTCAGCACACCGATAAACAGGATTTTCATCCCGCCAACCTCAAGAATGATATGCGAGCGGAACATTCTTGTATGGTTGGAAGTGATATAAATATTAGCGTTAATGATCGGGAAGCGCGCGCACTTTTCCAAAAATAAAAGATGCGCGATGCCGTAGTCCACCTCATGGTTCCCCAGCGTGACAACATCCGGTGCGAGCAGGTTCATAATTTCAATGGTTGATACGCCCTGGTATTCCTGATCAATCAGTGAGCCGCGGAACATATCGCCGGATATGACATAGAGGGTGTTTTCCTCTTCATCCCGCACTTTATTGATGTAGCCCGAAAGCATGGAGACGCCGCCGAGGAGTTTTTCATCCATCTCCTTTGCCAAAAAGTCGCCGTGTAAATCGTTGGAATGCAGAATCGTCAGTTTTTTAAGCTCTTTCATTTTCTTCCTCCCACTAAAAATAAAATACACTCTTGCCAACAAGCCTTTGACTAATCCGGAGTTCAACTCCGTTTTAGTCAGAAATTAAGTATTTGCAAGGTTTTCATGCCGTAATTCTGTAAGACCCCGGGTGCTGTCAGATGCGCTTGATTGTCGCGCACCGGATGTTATTCATGCCCTTCTCATCGTC
>CAZTDA010000458.1:0-2190 GCA_964612155.1 uncultured Eubacteriales bacterium
GCGGCTGACCGCCGCCGTTGATGCAGCCGCCCGGGCAGCACATGATTTCAATAAAGTGGATGTTCTCGCCGGCCTTGACGCGTTCAAGCAGTTTGCGCGCGTTTCCGGTGCCGCTTGCGACCGCAACATTGATATCCATACCGGCAACTTTGTAAGTGGCGGTCTTGATGCCGTCCGCGCCTCTGACCTCATTGAAAACAACCATGTTGTCGTCATCTTTACCGGTCAGGGTGCTGACTGCGGTACGCAGCGCCGCTTCCATAACGCCGCCTGTTGCGCCGAAGATGACTGCTGCTCCGGATGATGCACCGAGCGGGTGGTCAAAGTCGCTGTCGGGCAAATTGACAAAGTCGATGCCTGCCAGTTTGACCATACGCGCATATTCGCGGGTGGTCAGCGCGATGTCGACGTCCGGGACACCTGCGGCATCCTGATCGGGTCTGCCGACTTCAAATTTCTTGGCGGTACAGGGCATAATCGAGACGCAGACGATGTTTTTGGGGTCGATGTTGTTTTTCTCGGCAAAGTAGGTCTTGACAACCGCGCCGAACATCTGCTGCGGGGATTTGCAGGTCGAGAGATTCGGGATCATCTCGGGGTAATAATGTTCGCAGAACTTGATCCAACCCGGTGAGCAGGAGGTGATCAGCGGGAGCGTACCGCCGTTTTGAATGCGCTCAATCAGCTCATTTGCCTCTTCGACGATGGTCAGGTCGGCAGAGAAGTTGGTATCAAAGACACGGTCAAAGCCCAAACGGCGCATCGAAGTGGCCATCTTACCGGTAACATCGGTGCCGATCGGCAGTCCGAAGCACTCGCCGAGGGTGGCACGGATCGACGGAGCGGGGAAGACGACGACGAACTTGGTCGGATCGCTGAGCGCCGCATTGACTTCGTCGGCTTGATCTTTTTCATGAATCGCGCCGGTCGGGCATGCGACGATGCACTGTCCGCACGAGACACAGGCGACATCGCCGAGCGGGCGGTCGAAAGCGCAGCCGACATGGGTGTCAAAGCCGCGGTTGACAAGGCCGATCACGCCGATATCCTGAATCTTTTCGCAGGCGGAGATGCAGCGGCGGCACAGAATGCACTTGGAGTCGTCACGGATCATGTGCACCGCAGAATTGTCGTAGATGGTCTCGTCGGGAACGGTGGAGTATTTATCCTCGTCCACGCCGTAATCATGGCACAGCGCCTGAAGCTCACAGCTGCCGCTGCGGATGCAGGACAAGCACTTTTTATTATGGTTGGAAAGGATCAGTTCTAGCGTGCCTTTGCGGGCTTTGTGGAGCTTTTCGGTATTGGTCTTGACCTCCATCCCCTCGGTGGCGGGATGCATACAGGCGGCAACCAGACCTCTTGCGCCGGTCGCTTCGACCACGCAGATGCGGCAGGAGCCGACCTCGTTGACGCCCTTGAGATAGCAAAGGGTGGGGATCTTTACACCGGCGGCATGGGCGGCTTCCAGAACGGTAGAACCGTCAGGAACGCTGACGCTGATCCCGTCGATTTTCACATTGATCATTTTGGGTTCCATATCGTTATTCCTCCCCTTATTTCTTGTCAATGGCGCTGAACTTACAGTTGGATTGGCAAAGTCCGCACTTGATGCACTTATTCTGGTCGATCACATGTCTCTCTTTGACGGTACCGGTAATGGCGTTAACCGGGCATTTGCGCGCACAGAGGGTGCAGCCGACGCATTTTTCGTTGATGGTGTAGGATACGAGCGCTTTGCAGACGCCGGCCGGGCACTTCTTGTCAACGACGTGTGCAACATATTCGTCGCGGAAATATTTGAGCGTGGAGAGCACGGGGTTCGGCGCGGTCTGACCCAGTGCGCACAGAGAATTCTGTTGGATGTGACGGCACAGCGCTTCCATCTTGTCGAGGTCTTCGAGTGTGCCGCGGCCCGAGGTGATCTTTTCGAGCATCTGATAAAGGCGCTTGGTACCGATACGGCAGGGCACGCACTTTCCGCAGGACTCATCAACCGTGAATTCGAGGAAGAACTTGGCGATGTCAACCATGCAGTTGTCCTCGTCCATGACGATCAATCCGCCGGAGCCCATCATCGAGCCGATGGAGATGAGGTTTTCGTAATCGATAGGAATATCGAGGTGCTGGGCCGGGATACAGCCGCCGGACGGGCCGCCGGTCTGCGCCGCTTTAAACTTTTTGCCGTCC
>CAZTDA010000459.1:0-2187 GCA_964612155.1 uncultured Eubacteriales bacterium
GTCTTATTGGGCATCACCGGCTGGCCGGGTATTGCCCGCGTGGTCAGAGGTCAGATTTTATCGCTGCGCGAACAGGAATTTATGACGGCTGCCGAAGCGAGCGGACTTTCGACTTCGCGCAAAATCTTTAAGCACTTGATTCCGAACGTCATCCCGCAATTGATCGTATATGCGACCATGGGACTGGGCAGTGTCATCCTCACCGAGGCGACCCTGAGCTTTTTGGGACTTGGCGTTAAATATCCGTATGCCTCCTGGGGCAACATCATCAACGCCGTCAACGACAGCTATGTGCTACAAAATTACTGGTTCGTCTGGATTCCCGCGGGATTCTTGATCTTGCTGACGGTGCTCGGATTCAACTTTATCGGCGACGGTCTGCGTGACGCGTTTGACCCGAAGATGAAAAGGTAGGTGAACGGCTTTGAAAAAGAATGATAAAAAGGCCGTTAAGAGCATCAATTACCTCTCGGCCAAAGAAGCGCGCACGATCACAAAGCGCAACCGCAAAACCACCGATGAGCTTGAAAAGAAACGCAATCGAAAAGATGTGCCCGCGTCCGAGTTCACCTCTGTGATGCGTGATGCAAACAACGTAGTCGAATTCGACGATCTGCACACCTATTTCTTTACGGATTTAGGTACGGTGAAAGCGGTGGACGGCGTTTCGTTTGATATTCCCAAAGGAAAAACCGTGGGCGTCGTCGGAGAATCCGGCTGCGGAAAATCGGTCACGAGCTTATCGTTGATGCAACTGGTTCAACGTCCTACCGGTCAAATCGTCAGCGGCTCAATCCGATTTGATTCGGGCGAAGGCGTATATGACATTGCAAAAACCCCGACGAATTTTATGCAAAAAATCCGCGGCAATATGATTTCGATGATCTTTCAAGAGCCGATGACCAGCTTGAATCCGGTTTTTCGAATCGGGATGCAGGTGGACGAAGTCATCGCGCTGCATAACCCCGAAATGGACAAAGAAGCCGTTAAAGCCAGAACCATTGAAATGCTCAATCTGGTCGGCATCGCCAATTCAGAGGGCGTTTATAAAATGTACCCGCACGAGCTCTCGGGCGGCATGCGCCAGCGCGTGATGATCGCAATTGCACTTGCCTGCAGTCCTAAATTGATTATCGCGGACGAGCCGACAACGGCTTTGGACGTGACCATTCAAGCCCAGATTCTCGATCTGCTGCGCAATTTGAAAGACAAGATCAACGGCAGTATTATGCTGATTACCCATGACCTCGGTGTGATTGCGGAAATGGCCGACTTTGTCGTGGTGATGTATGCGGGTCGCATCGTTGAAAAAGGCACGGCGGCGGAGATTTTCGGCGATCCGAAACACCCCTACACCATCGGCCTGATGCAGAGTAAACCGATTGTCGGCAGAGTCACCAGTCGGCTTTATAATATTCCGGGACAGGTGCCGAATCCGATCAACATGCCCAACTACTGCTATTTCAGAGACAGATGCGAGAAGTGCATTGAGAAATGCGGCGGGCAATACCCCTCGGAAATCAAGCTATCAGACACCCATTACGTCTCATGCTATTTATATGACGGGGAGGGTGCAAAAAAATGAGCGAGCTTTTGAAGAAAAACGATTATAAACCGTTGGTGCATCAAAAGGAGAATTTGATTGAAGTCAATTCCCTGCGCACCTATTTCCCGATTAAAACCGGGCTTTTCTCTCAAGTTACCGGTTATGTCAAGGCGGTCGACGGGGTCTCGTTTAAGATTAAGCGCGGCCAAACCATGGGGCTTGTCGGCGAATCCGGCTGCGGAAAAACCACCATCGGCAGAACCATTTTGCGCTTGACACCTCATACCGACGGCGAGGTGCTGTTTGAAGGAAAACCCGTTTTTAAACTCTCGGACAGGGAATTGAGAGCCCTGCGCCCCAAGATGCAGATCATCTTTCAAGACCCGTATTCCAGCTTGTCGCCGCGTCTGCCGGTCGGAGAGATCATCGGGGAGGCTGTTCGGGAGCACAATTTGGTCGATCCCGAAAAATTTGACCGTTATATTACTCAAAAGATGAATGCCTGCGGGCTTCAGGAATATCATAAGGACAGATACCCGCACGAATTTTCGGGCGGGCAGCGCCAACGCATCTGCATCGCCCGCGCGCTTGCGTTAAACCCCGATTTCGTCGTCTGCGACGAACCGGTCTCGGCGCTGGAT
>CAZTDA010000460.1:0-2187 GCA_964612155.1 uncultured Eubacteriales bacterium
TGTTTCAGATCAGGTAGCTCTGCAGGACCAGGCCGGCCGGAACCGGGGCCTTGTCTTGGTATATCTCCCAGTAGGTCTGCCGCGCCCGGCCCAGGGCCAGGTATGCGGGGTGCTCGGTCTGGGCGCGCATCTCGCCGCAGGGCGCGTTGTTTTCGTCGACCAGGACCAGGCGTTGGGCCCGGTTCAGGATGCCGGCCGTGCCGATGGACGCCACGGCCGCGATCCCGCCGGACTCGGCCCGGCCCATGAACTCGCCGTAGGTCATGTCCCGCTCCTCCACCGTGACGCCCTGCTCGCGCAGGATGGCGCAGATGGCTGCCTTGACCGGGGGCTCGACATCGACCTGGGCGGCGCGCGCTACAACTGGATTATGCCGACTTTTGTAGGGATGGCAAATGTTGCGGATTCGCTGTATGCCATTCAAAGATTGATTTTCGACAATAAGGAATATACCATTACGCAGTTAAAACAAATGTTGGACGGCAATTTTGAGGGCTGTGAACCGCAGCGGCTGCAGCTGTTGAATTGCGTTGAAAAATACGGCAATGACTGCGACGCGGCGGATCAATACGCCGAAATCATATCAGGGTTTATCAATACGGAGTGCCGGAAACATACCCCCTGCTATACCAACGCGCGGTTGATTCCGAGTTTGTTTTGCTGGATTATGCATGACTATTTCGGAAGGCAAACCGGGGCGTCACCCGACGGCAGGCAGGCATTTTTCCCGCTTTCCGACGGCTCCGGACCTGCGCAGGGACGCGAGCGCAAAGGGCCAACGGCTTCGGTGTTGTCGAGCACGAAATGGGATCATACCCCGTTTATCGGCGGGATTGCGGTCAATTTGAAATTTAGTAAGAAAATGTTCGACGACGAGTCCAAGCAAAAGCTGATGGCGCTTGTGGAGACCTATTTGGCACGCGGCGGATTTGAGCTTCAGATCAATTTGACCGACAAAGAGACGCTGAAAAAAGCCCGGCAACAGCCGGAGCTTTTTCAAGATTTGATCGTGCGCATCGGCGGATACAGCGACTATTTTGTCAAGCTCTCGCCGACCATGCAGGAAGAAGTCATGCTGCGCACCGAGCACGAGATTTAGTTATGACCGGGACGATTTATAACATTCAGCGGTTTTCTTTGCACGACGGGCCGGGGATTCGGACAACCATCTTTTTCAAGGGCTGTCCGCTTGACTGTGTCTGGTGCCACAATCCCGAGTCGAAAGAACAAAAACCGGAAATTTCGTTTCACGCGGGAAAGTGTATCAAATGCGGTTACTGCGCCATGGTGTGTCCGCAGAAGTGTCATGATTTTATTGAAAACAAACATGTTTTTGATCGGACAAGCTGTACTCAATGCGGACTTTGTACGCAAAAGTGTTACGCCAAAGCATTGGAGATGATCGGTTATCCGATTGCGGCCGATGAGGTTATCGCACAAGCGGCGGCAGACAGGGTGTTTTATGAAAAGTCGGGTGGCGGGCTGACACTTTCCGGCGGTGAGCCGATGGCGCAGCCGGAATTTGTGCTGGAGATTGCGCAAAAAGCCAAAGAATCCGACCTACATGTCTGTATCGAGACCTGCGGGTTTTGCAGCACCGAGGATTTATTGAAAATCGCGCATTACGTCGATTTGTTTTTATTTGATTATAAAATTACCGATTCTGCTGAACATCAAAAATACACCGGCGCAACTAATGACTTAATTTTGCAAAACCTGAAAGCGCTTGACAGATTGGGTAAAAAAATTATACTGCGCTGCCCGATGATTCCGGGGATCAATTTGAACGACGGACATATCGAGGGGATTATTGCTCTGGTGAACAGTTTGAATAATATTGTGGAGATTGACCTTGAGCCGTATCATCCGTTGGGGATTTCGAAATGCGAACAGATCGGAAAAATGCCCGCGTTTGACAAGGGTGAGTTTTTGTCAAATGAGGCGTTGGTTGAATATCGGGAGAAGATTGAGGGAAAAACGGGAATTACCGTTAAGGTTATATAAAAATTTTGTAATGGTCTAAAAAACGGCGGGCTGTGGTCAGCTCGCCCTACATGGTGTTTGATTCAAATTTCCTTCAAAAACTCCTGAGCGAGTTTGCCGATGTTGTTTTTGGGATCATAAGAGTGCGCTGCGAAGACGAGTTTCCTCTCAGGATAGACGATCAAAGACTGGCCGTTTGCGCCG
>CAZTDA010000461.1:0-2177 GCA_964612155.1 uncultured Eubacteriales bacterium
AGAGGATTTATTGAATTTTAAAAAGACATAATTCCTTGTTTGAAATAATAACTCATAATGATTAACCGGGTTCTCGGGATAATTGCGATTTACAACTTCGAATTCATTCGATGGGATTCCGGCAATTTCACAGAAATCACTGGGGATACGGTCGTCGCCTTCAAACAGCGAAGTCACGTTTTCCCCTTTTTTAATCAAATGATCAGAAATCTTTCGGGTTATTGTCGTTTTCCCCGTTCCGGGAAGACCTTCAATCAGTATTAACTTCTTCATAACGGCCTTTCTGATACAAATTCAAATATTCGGCGGTGGATGCACCGTTTTTATAAAGTAAAAAGTCGGGGATTTCGCTCAATTCTCCTGCGCTCTTTTGGGCTTTGATCAACACGAGAAACGGGTTCTTTTCGGGGTTGTGCCGAACAGATTGTTGACGGGTCGGGGTGATTTGATGAGCACATAAAAGCGTTTTGAGCTCCTCGGCGCGGTCGGGGCGGATGCAGACGGTCAGACGGCCGTCGGGTTTGAGCAGATAAGAAGCCGCTTTGCATATATCGTCAAGCGTTGCGGCTTGATCGCTGCGGGCAAGCGCTCGCTCGGGAGACGGGCTGATAATTCCCGCGTTGGTCTGATAAAATGGCGGGTTGACGGCGATCAGATCAAAGCACGACGGGGGAAACAAAGTTTTATAATCGCGCAGGTCGGCGCAGAACACCGAAACGCGGTCTTCGAGCGCGGAAAGCCGAATACTTTCGGCTGCCAGTTCAACGGCTTCGGGCAGCAGTTCGAGCGCGGTGATATTTTGGCAGCTGCCGTCCCGCGCCCAGAGCAGAGAGACGATGCCGCACCCGGCGCACAGGTCGAGCGCGTGCTCGTTTGCTTTTGGCACCGAAAAACGCGCCAGCAAAAATGCGTCTACCCCGTAGGAGGCGTGTTTATCGGAGCAGGCGAAGATGGTTTCAAAAAGAGGTTCGGTTTTCATGGCTTCACCCATTAGTTTCAACTAAAAAAGGTGCGGCAAAATGCGGTTTTGGCATTTTGTTGCACCTTCTGCGCGGGGGTTATGTACACTACTTTTCCTTGGGGGCATTGACCGGGCAGACGGCCGCACATGCGCCGCAGGAGATGCATTCGTCTTCATTGATGACGTAAATTTTGTCGCCCTCTTTGATGGCGCTGACCGGGCATTCGCTCTCGCAAGCGCCGCACTTGATGCATTCGTCGCTGATTTTGTAAGGCATGACAGTTTTCCTCCATTGATGTTTTCGGGCGATAGCAGCCACTTGCCGCCAAAGCCGATTGGGCGATCCCAACAGTGACATTTTAACACATTTTTCGAAAAATGCAAGATGAAACACGTAAAATACGGAGAAAATTCGTATAAATTAAGATGGGATTTATTGCAGCACGATTTCCGTACTCATGCCCTCATACCAGCCACCGAGGTCGTCCAAGACCGCCCGGTAATAGCGATAGCCGGAGAAGGTGATGGTGACGACCGTGTTTTTACCGTCCTGCGCGGCAGTGCAGTCGGTGATGACGCAATATTCGGGCGGTTTTGGGACGGATGAAAGTGCAAGGGAACAATCCTGTAAGGTAATTTGGAGTTTATAGATACTGTCGCCGCGCCGGATTCGGATATACGGAACCGGGCCGTTGCCCGCACCGCCCGTTGTGATCAGGCCGATGCGGTCGGGGGAAAAATAGACCTCGGAGAGGGAAAACGGAAATTTAGCCAACTCGGCTTGCGCGTCTTCGTCGGGGTCTTTATAAGCAATATAACCGAATTCTACAGGGGTCTTTTCAGCGTTTAGCCAGACCGGATCTCCTTTTATTACCCAGCGGCTGCCGGTGTAAAAATAAGTACATTTAGACGGAAAGCTGCAATAATACGGAAAGCTGCAATAGAAAGAATCGCTATAGCCGAATTGAAAAGAGATTTCGTTTGGTGAGGCGAAATCGAGGAGTTCAGCATTGCTTCTGAGCCAAGTATAATTTTGCGTGCCCAACTCGTGAATAATCCAGCAATAATCGTCCCCGAGACCGGCGTAATTCTCTTGCCCTTTGGTATGGCGCAGGACGTTGGCGAGGATGTACTCAGAGCCGTTTTCGGACAGGGTTTTATACTCGATCACACTGCCGAGCGCATACGGCTCTTCGTCGGATTTTCCCGCGTCTTT
>CAZTDA010000462.1:0-2172 GCA_964612155.1 uncultured Eubacteriales bacterium
GCACGCCGAGTCCGTCGCCGCTATCAAGGGCTGTAAGCTGATCGGCGCGACCGACCGCGCAAAAGAGAGCGCCGCCGCATTTGCCGCCAAATACAACTGCAAGGCCTTCGATACCGTCGAAGAGTTGTTGGCTTGCCCCGACATCGATGTGGTCAGTGTGTGTACGCCGAGCGGCTTGCATCCGCAATTCTGCATCCAAGCCGCCGAAGCCGGAAAACACGTGATCACCGAAAAACCGATGGCGCTCACGGTTGCCGACTGCGATAAAATCATCGAGGCCGCCGACCGCAACAACGTCAAGGTCTGCGTAATTTCGCAATTGCGATTTTCGCACACGGTGCGCTCGGTCAAATCGGCCATCGACGGCGGACAGCTGGGTCAAATGCTCTGCGGTGACATTTATATGAAATACCATCGTGACCGTGAATATTATCTGAAATCCCCTTGGCGCGGCACTTGGTCGATGGATGGCGGCGGTGCGCTGATGAATCAGGGTGTACACGGCGTGGATACGATCCAGTACTTAATGGGGCCGGTCAAATCGGTCTATGCCAACTGCCGCACGCTTTTGCACAACATCGAAACCGAGGACACCTGCTCGGCGGTACTCGAATTCAAGAGCGGCGCGTTGGGTGTGATTCAGGCGACGACTTCCATCACCCCCGGCTCGGGCAGGCGCATTGAATTAAACGGCGCTAAGGGCACTATTGTGCTGCTTGAAAACGCGGTAGTCGAATGGGCGGTGGACGGCACCGCGATTCCCGCCGATATCCTGATTTCGTCTTCGGTGAAGAGCGGTTACAGCGACCCGACCAACATCGACATCAGCGGACATATCGATCAGATCACCGACATGGTGACTGCGATCCGTGAAGGGCGCAATCCCGCGGTAGATGGGCGCGAAGGGCGAAAGCCGGTCGAGATTATCTGCGCGATTTATGAATCGTCCAAAACCGGCAAACGGGTCGACCTTTAAATATAGGAGGATTTGATTAATATGATAAAATTCGGATTGATTACCGACGAGGTTTCTCAGGACTTAGAGATTGCCGCAAAATTAGCGGCGCAATACGGCGTTAAAGGGCTGGAGCTGCGCACCGTCTGGGAGCGCGCTCCGCACAAGCTGACCGCAGAAGATATAAAGAACATCAAAGAGCTTTGCAAAAAGTATGATGCGGTGGTCTGCGGACTGGGTGCGCCTGTTTTTAAATGCGACCTCGACAATCCCACGCAGATTGAGGAGCATATTGAGATTTTTAAAAGAACCGCTACGGTCGCCTCGGAATTCGGCGTGACCAATATTCGTACATTCACGTTTTGGGCAAAAAGCGGAACATTTGAAGAAAACTTTGATGCAGTCGCAGAAAAGCTCTCGATGCTTGCCGGACTTGCCAAGCAGCTCGGCGTGACCGCCGTGGTCGAACAAGACCCGTCTGTTTGGGCGTCGAACGGCGCAAAAGTAGCCAAGTTCATCAAGGCTGTCAATTCACCCGATTTGCGCGCGCTTTGGGACATCGGCAATTCGGTGTGGGATCCGGACGGCGAAATCCCTTACGAGGGAATGCTGGCGGTCCGACCGTACACCGCGCATGTCCACATCAAGGACGGTAAAAAAGTAAACGGCGCGACAGAGGCCGTGCGCATCGGCGACGGAACTGCGCGGGTTTACGATCAATTGAAGTATTTAAATGACACCGGATATAACGGCTGGGCGGTGCTTGAAACGCATTATCGGCATAAGAAGGAGCTCGACGAGCAGACCCTGAAAACCCCGGGCGGTTCGGGCTTTTCTGCCGAGGGGTATGCCCCGACCGAAGAATGCCTGCAAGCGCTCAAGGAAATGAAACTCGCATGATCTGCAGTGACTGCCCTAGAAACTGCGGCGCGGTTCGTACTGACGAGTCCGGAAACGGTGTCTGCGGATACGGCACGACGGCGCATATCGCTCGGGCAGCGCCGCATTATTGGGAAGAACCGTGCGTCAGCGGCGAAAAAGGCAGCGGCACGGTCTTTTTCTGCGGGTGCGCATTGGGCTGCGTCTATTGTCAAAACGGTGAGATCAGCAAGGGCAAAAACCGGGGTAAGGCGGTGACGCCCGAACAGCTTAGGGAATTTTATTTCAAGCTAATTGAACAGGGTGTCCATAACATCAATCTGGTAACCGCAAGCCAT
>CAZTDA010000463.1:0-2171 GCA_964612155.1 uncultured Eubacteriales bacterium
GGTGGTGCCGCCCTTGGGATAGAGCGTCGACCCCCTCATCCCCCGGATGATCTCAACTAAGAATAACCACACGGGCTTGCGCCCCGGCTGCGTGCCGAAGATATAGGGCAGTTCGAGCATAGCGACATCAAAATTGTCATCGGCAAAGGACAGCGCGGCGGCCTCCTGATCGCGGCGGCTTTTAATATAAGGGTGCCACTTGGTCAATTCCATCTCGGGACGTTTTTTATCCAAATACGAAAAATACGAACCCATGATTACCGCGTGCTTGACGCCGATTTCTTTGCCCAACCCCAGCAGGCGCTTGACCGGGTCGATGTTGAATTTTTTGTAAAGATCATAAATCGGAGGCGGCCCCTCGACCCGCTCGTCGACGCCTGCTGCAAAGACAAAGCCCTCGCAGCCGGACATGAGCGCTTTGACGTCGTCGTCCGACATCTCGAGGATGTTTCCGAGCTCGATTTTCATTTCGGGCGGCAGCACCGCGCCGGGCGGCAACGGCGGAAGCGCCACCGAGACCACCTCATGTCCGCGCCGGATCAGTTCCGCTGCGGCTTCACTGCCGAGCAGTCCTGTTCCCCCGACCATAAACACCTTCATGTCATGCCCCCCCTTTTCCTTTTATTTTTACCGGGTTTTAATGCAAATACTCAAATACTCACCGCAATCAGGCCATTGCGCCGCCGAGTTTGGCGTCGGTCGGGAACGGATTGACATAGACCCGCGCCGCAAGCTCTTGGTCGAGCGTCAACAGTTGTCCGGAATTGTCGCCGACTAATTTTAAACGGTTGATAATGTCTTGAGCGTTTGCCTCTTCCTCGACCTGCTCGTTCACATACCACATGATGAACTGATAACAGGCGTGATCCATTTCCTTCATCGCGAGGGTGGCGATGTTGTTGATGCGCGCCGTCACTTTTTGCTCATGGACAAGAACGGCCTTATAGACTTCTAAAAGGCTAGTGAAAGAGGTCGATGCCGGAGGTGCTTCAATCGCGGCGTAAGTCGGAACCGCGCCGCGGTCTAAAATATATTGGTACATGTGAATGCCGTGGGCCATTTCCTCTCTTGCCTGCACCCACAGCCAATTTGCCGCACCTTTTAATGCGGCGTCTTCCGCGTAAGCCGACATCGCCTGATACAGATATGCCGAATAAAATTCCGCGTTCACTTGCTCGCTGAGCGCTTTTGCTAAAGTTTCACTGATCATTGTTTTTCTCCTTTCCAATACCTATCACGTTTTATTGAGAATCAGTGTGTGTTTTATATCTTAGTTTTACCATAAGTGGAAATAAATATCAAGGGACGGATAACCGGTCAGTGTGACATAGTTACATTTAAGATCGTCATGGAATAACGCAAAGGTTGTGATTTCACCGTTCCTGTAGGGGTCGGCGTCTCCGACGACCCGCAATGTAGATCAAGTTCTCACATTCCGCCTAAATCATTCATAAATAAATTTATATCCTGTTTTTTATGTCATTAAAGATATCATTACATATATGTTCTGGCTCTGGAAACAAGAAACTCTCTGTAATGCCAAGTTCGACTAACTCATTAAGAATTCTTTTTTTATACTTCCCACTAATAAAGACTTCTTTAGGCTCTATCGGTACCCATTTATTCAATGCTTCTTTAATTCTTATTTCTTTCTTTTTCTCAGATTCTTTTTTTATTTCATCGTCGGATTCGATTACGTTGGGGAAAATCAAAAAGAGGCCTTGTTGCCTTTTAATGCGTTCGCAGTTTAACTCAGGTTCAAAGAAAATAGGATACATTAGCCTTTCTCGAATATCTTCTATGCTTTGAGATTCTATGTTACTAAATTTCCAATATGTTTTCATTTTAAGTTCTTCAATGTACAATCGGAAATCTGAAGATGTAAATTCACTAAACATACTCATATCTGCAATAGCATTTACAAAAGGGGAAAAACAATTAAATATATTGTCTTCATTTTCTTTGTAAACTAATACTTTTCCATCTTTTTCGATTTTCCGCTTATTCTTTGTTTCAATATTACTTTGGCATGCAAAATAAAGCGCAACAAGAGAATTTGTTGTAAAATCCAACATGCGTGTCGGTAATCCATAATGTTGCGATTTTATAAGAGTTTGTATTGGATAATTATCATTAACAAATATTTCAGGCATTTTTAATCTAGCTGAACC
>CAZTDA010000464.1:0-2166 GCA_964612155.1 uncultured Eubacteriales bacterium
TAACAGACCGTTATGAAAACAACTCGACTTTTTTGACGGGAATCTTCGCAATGTGCCGATGATCAATATATCACAAACACCCAATGTTGAATACTATGTAAAGAGCGACTCCTCTGTCGAGATCGCATGAAATATCAAATCGAGGGTTGCATATGAAATTAGTCCATACCTTATTGTTTTTGACCGTCGAGAGCCGTTTGGCTCAGGACATGGCGCTGGCCGAGTCCTGTCTGCGGTCGCTTGAAAAAAGCACGTATCATACGGTGGTCGTCTATCACCAGGGGTGTCTTCCCGAGGAGGCGCTGCGCGAATTTCTCGACGGATTTGATCTGGACTTTCACATCATCGGCAAAGGGCAGAATGTCGGCACCGTCGTGGGCAGGCAGAGCTGTTTTGAATACATCTGGTCAAATCTGCCTGACACCGAATATATCAGCGAACTGCACCTCGACATGATTTTTACGCCCCACTGGGAAGACGCATTGGTCGATTATCTTGAATGCCACGACGAGCCGTTGATCAGCTGTGGCATCGTCGACAAGATGGGCAATCTCCCCTTTTTGGAAAAGTCCGTCGCGCTGCCGCAAGGCGTCAATCTATCGGATGAATTTCTCAAGGGCCTACGGCAGGACAGCATCGTACATGGCTTTTCCAATCCGTGTGTGCATGTCAGTGCAATCCTGAAAGAGACGGGCGGGTACAACGCCGTATTTTTAAAAGGCAAGCAGTGCTACGAGGACGACAGCATGCTGCTCGGGTACTACTATTATTACGGCACCAGAGCGAACTGGCACCCGAAAATCAATTATAACTCCGTGGTCTATCACGCCATCGCAGTCCAGCGGATGGGTCTCGGTGACAGTGTTCTGGTCAATTTTAACGGCCTTGTCAGGCAATATGGCGCTATGGGGCTAAAACACCTGAGCATGCTCCATAAAAGTCAGTGGCACAAGAATTACTTTTTACAGCAATACCAATATATAATTTCGCAGTGACCTAATCAAGCCTTCACTTGCCAAACAAAAAGGTGTTCCCACTCGGGTACGCCTTTTTTGTGCGCCTTTGTTTCCCATCAGTTGATTTAATCAACCGAAATCAACTACGAATCCCTTGCATTTTGATTCCGAATGGTTGATAATGTTTCTTGTGAGGTGATTCTTTTGAAAGAGATCAACATTTCGACGGTGATTGCCGCAAAGCGGCACGATAAAGGCATTACGCAGGATGAACTCGCGGAATACATGGGCGTCTCAAAGGCATCCGTCTCCAAATGGGAGACCGGGCAGAGCTATCCCGACATCACGTTTCTGCCGCGCCTTGCCGCCTATTTTAACATCAGCATCGACGAGCTGATCGGCTATCTGCCGCAGATGACCGCCGAGGACATTAAAAAAAACTATAACCGCTTAGCGCACGATTTCAGCTGTAAGCCCTTTGAGGGGGTCTATGCCGAGTGCAAAGAGCTCGTAAAAAAATATTACGCCTGCCTCCCGCTGGTGTTTGAGATCGCTGCGCTGCTTTTTAATCACCATCCGTTGGCAAAAGAACCGCAAAGGCAGCAGGAAATTTTAAACGAAATCATCGCGTTGTGTGAGCACATCAAGACCGACGGCGACGATCTCTGGCTTTCGAAACAGGCCAACTCCATGCAGGCGATTTGCTGTCTGACGTTGCAAAAACCGCTCGAAGTTCTTGAACTCTTGGAGGGGTCTTCCAAGCCGGTGATGAGCACCGAGGTGCTTTTATCAAGCGCTTATCAGATGAAGGGTGATTCCAAAAAAGCCACAACGGTCATGCAGGTCGGCCTTTATCAATACCTCGGCATCATCCTCGGGCTTGCCCCGTCCTATCTGGCGTTATACATGAAAGACGAGCGGTTTGAACCCCTGTTAACCCGCTTTCTCAAAATCGCCGAAGTGTTTGAATTCGACCGCCTCCGACCCGATTTGTTAGCCCCGCTCTACTATGTCGCCGCATTGACTTTTGCGGCAAATCAAGACGCGGAAAAGACGCTTGAAATGCTGAGCGGTTACGAAAAGGTGTGCACATCCTCAAGTTTTGCCACGACGCTGCACGGTGACAAATACTTTGACCTGCTCGACGATTGGTTGGAGGAAAACGTGCTCAACAAAAGCGTCCCCCGGGATATCAAGCTGATTCGGCAGG
>CAZTDA010000465.1:0-2166 GCA_964612155.1 uncultured Eubacteriales bacterium
CGTAAAAAAGTCGATTTTCCCGAACCGGACGGTCCGATCACGACGACTTTTTCTCCGGCATGAATCGTCTCGGTGATATTGTTCAATACCAAATTATCGCCGAATTTTTTCGAAAGATTGTTAACGTCGATCACTTCTTGCCAACCTCCTTTCAAGAGCCCGAAGACCCTGTGACAAAAACCACACCAGAACGAAATACATCAATGCCACCATAATCAACGGGAAAAACGGCTCGTATGTACGGCTTCGGACGATGTCACCGGCTTTTGTAAGGTCTGTGATCGGAATGTAACCCGCGATCGAGGTCTCTTTGATGACTGTGATAAACTCGTTTCCGAGCGCGGGGAGAATGTTTTTGATTGCCTGCGGTAAAATGATGTGAATCATTGTTTGCAAACGAGTCAGACCCAAAGAACGTCCGGCTTCCATCTGTCCGCGGTCGACCGCCATAATGCCCGCACGCACAATCTCGGCGACATAAGCGCCCGAGTTGATACCGAATGCAAGAACGGCTACCACAATGGTGCTCTCCACGTTTTTGAGGATGATATAATACATGATCATCAGCTGGACGACGGCGGGGGTTCCGCGGATCACGGCGATATAAGCGCCGAAGATTTTATTAAGCCACTTAATTTTAGAATGCTTTTCCGTGGCATTGACTTTTACCACAGCGACGATGACACCGATCACAATTCCCAATAAAACCGCGAGTGCGGAAATTTGAAGGGTGTTTCCAAGACCTTTGATAAAAAACTTATATCGGTCGTCAACGATAAAAGTGCTTTCAAAATCGTGGGCAACATCTGCAGCCCATGCGGCGACATCCGTGTTCCACCATTCGGTCAGACGTTGTATTAAATTGGCGGTTATGGCAGCGTACATAGATTTTCACTCTCCGACACGACGACAGGAGGGAAGTCCCTTCGGGCTCCCTCCTGCAGTCGTACAATTAGGTGGGGTTAGAAAACTTGTTTAAGTAAATTAAGCCACGGAAGCGGCAGAGTGTTCAGTCATCCATTTTGCAATGGAGCCGTCTTCGATAAGTCCTGTAAGGACGTCGTTAACCAGTGCTTTGAGTTCGGTGTTTTCCTTGGCGATAGCAATGGCGTAGTCCTCCGCATCAAAAGTACCGTCGGCATAATTGAGCGGAATGGTTTTGAGACCGACATTGTTGCTCACAATGTTCAATGCGGTGTCTTTGTCGATGACGACTGCGTTAATTTTTCCGTTCTTGAGGTCAACGGTGGCTTCGAGCGCGTTCTTATACTGAGTAATGGCAGCGCCGGTATCTTTGAGGATTCCGCCTGTGATGGCATCATCGATGGCATAATCACCGGTGGTGGAGAGCTGGACACCGATTTTGGCACCTGCCAGGGTTTCGAAATTCGTTACAGTAGTGTCTGTATCGAGAAGGACGATGTACTGCTGGGTCTGGACATATTCAACCGAGAAATCGACGGACTCCAAACGCTCGGGTTTTATGGAGAAACCGGAGATACCCAGGTCACATTTGCCCTCTTTGACAGCGGCGATGATGTTGTTGAATTCCACATCTTCGACCTTGAGTTCTACGCCGAGTTTAGCAGCGATGGCTTTGCCGATTTCGATGTCGACGCCGGTGATTTCAGTGCCGCTGTAATATTCATACGGGGCAAACGCGGCATTGGTATAGACAGTCAGAACGCCTTTTTCCTTGATCTTGTCGATCTCGGTTTTGGAACTGGCACAGCCCGCAAAACCGATTGTTGCGAGAAGAATTGTCATAAAGATTGCGAGAAACTTTTTCATGGTGCAGTTTCCTTTCGGCGATTCATTCGCCCTGTTTATACCGCATTTTCGCGGCGGATTTCATCGTTGAACGATGATGAGAGTAGTTTACACTATTTTGAATAAAAATGCAATAGGTTTTGAATAATAATACGATAAATGTCATGATTATACTATTAAATAGGTGAATACCCCATTTAAAACTAATAAATATGCAAATTTGCAAGGAATTAACTGTATATTAATACAACGCCAACCTACGCGCCGTTCTAAAAGCCTATTGGTCATTTAAAACGACAGGGAGGGAAGTTCCCTTTACGGGGAGCTTCCCTCCTGTCGATGGTATCTGAATGAAATTAATTACTTCGTTCTTAAACTTTGCTTAAGTAAGACATC
>CAZTDA010000466.1:0-2165 GCA_964612155.1 uncultured Eubacteriales bacterium
GATGGCCGTTATAATAAGCCACGCCGGACATGGGCTTTTTGCCTTCGGGGCAGAGTTCGTCGAGACGGATTGCGCCCGAACCGCAATAAAGATATAACTTGCCTTCTTTGAGTGCGACTGTGCCTGCTGTTCCGTTCAGATCGGGGATATAAGCGGTTTTTAGCAGTTTTACACGCTGACCGCCCACCGTGCAAAAAACGCCCGGAGACGGCGAAAGCCCGCGCACAAGGTTGTGAATATCTAGAGCGGGTTTGGACGGGTCGAGCTTGCCGAGTTCTTTTTGAATCATCGGAGCAAACGTCGCCTCGGCGTGGTTTTGCGAGGTTCTGGGAACGGGGCCTTTTTCGAGGTCGTGCAGCGTCTTTGCCAATAAGTCCGCGCCGATCACGGCAAGCCGATTTCGCAGTTCAAATGCGGTCTCGTTTTCGCCGATTTCGACTTCGGTTTTATCAATCATATCGCCATCATCCATGCCCTCGGCCATGTACATCGTGGTCAAACCGGTGGTCTTTTCGCCGTTGATCACCGCCCACTCGATCGGCGCGGCACCGCGGTATTTCGGCAGCAGCGAACCGTGCAGGTTGATGCAGCCGAGCGGTGGGATGTTTAAAATATTCAACGGCAGAATTTTTCCGTAGGCGACGACCACGATCACATCCGGATGCAATCCGCGTATTAATTCTTCGGATTCGGGCTTACGCATCGAGATTGGCTGATAAACGGGAATTGTGTTCTTTTGCGCAGTGATTTTCACCGGTGTCGGCAGCAATTCATAACCCCTGCCCTTCGGCTTGTCCGGCTGGGAGATTGCGGCGACAACTTCAAATTCACCTGCCAACTTTTCAAGTGAAGTTGCGGCGAATTCGGGTGTGCCCATAAATAGAATCCTCAATCAATCTGCCTCCTTACAAGTTAACAGTTATCAGTTAACAGTGAACAACGAAGATGTTTTGCAAAGCAAAACAGGATTATACAACGTATTTATCGGAGCTGTCACTGTACACTGTGAACTGTCAACTGTTAACTGCCCTGTCACTGTACACTTTTAACTGCTGACTGTTAACTTTATTTACTCTTTTTATCGTCGTTTTCCAGCCACTCCACAACGCGTTCTTTGAATAAAACGCCGTTTAAATGGTCGTTTTCGTGGCAAAATGCCTTTGCCATCAAATCCTCGCCGGTGAACTCGAATTCGTTGCCCTTGAGGTCGAACGCTCTTCCCACGATCTTTTTCGGGCGCACGGTGATACCCCACAGTCCCGGGCAAGAAAGGCACCCTTCTCCGGTGCGCTGTTCGCCCTCGCGGCTGATGATCTCGGGATTGATGAACTCCTTGATCTCCTCACCGGTGTTGATGACAAACACACGCTTTAAAATTCCGACTTGCGGTGCAGCAAGCCCGACGCCGTTTTCCGAGGTCAACGTGTCTTTCATGTCCTCAATCAGCGTCGCAAGGCGCTCGTCGAATTTTTCCACCGGGCGGCAGACCTTATTTAAAATTTCATCGCCGTCCAAAACAACTTTTCTGATTGCCATGCCGTGCCTTCTTTCGCTTAAAATTTTTCGAGCGGATGCAACCCGCTTATTAACACTGTATGCGATTAATTTTTTGCTTTTCATATCAATAATATTGCTCCGGATTCATATCCGCAAATGCGGTGATGGTGTCGCGTTTATGCGCGTTCGAAAAATCTTTCAGCGTCTGCCCGATCAGTTCCCGAAAGCCCTTGGTGTTGCGACATTTTAAAGTCAAACGGAAGCGGAATCGATTGGCTGCGCGTGCGATTTGGGCGGGTGCGGGACCGTAGGCCCTGACCGGGAATTCGGTTCCGGCGGTCTTTTGCTTGACGAGTTCTAAAAACTCCTCGGCGGCTTTGGCGGTCTCTTTTTCGTTTTCCCCGCTGACACCGATCAGACAGATGTCGCAAAACGGCGGATGCAGCAATTCGCGGCGCAGTTCGATTTCGTCATTGTAAAATGCCTCGTAGTCCTGCTTGCAAGCGTATTCGAAAATACGGTTTTCGGGCAGATAGGTTTGGATGATCGCCTCGCCGCTGTACCGACCGCGCCCGCAGCGCCCCACTACTTGCGTCAGCAGCGAAAAAGTCCGCTCCGCACCTTTGTACTCCCCCGAAAAAAGCCCCTGTTCGGCGTTCAGTACTCCG
>CAZTDA010000467.1:0-2164 GCA_964612155.1 uncultured Eubacteriales bacterium
CACCGGCACCTGCAACGGTGCGATGAACCCGGATCAATACCTGCACACGCAGCTTGCGCGGGCGATCTGCGAAGCGGCTTATGATAAACCCTTAAGCGTTGAGGAAATTTCGCTTGCGACGGGTATACCGGCGCTGTATGTCGAAGACGAACTGACGCGGCTGGAATACGGCGACGCCGTTGAAAAAGTCGGCGGCAAATATGCGGCAAATTTTATCGTGCTGCGCCAAAGCGACCGGGCGATGATGGACAAAAAGTTTGCGCCGCTCATCGATCAAATTGTTGAATGTTACGCCCGCTTGTTTGCCGATAACGCCGATAAGATAAAGAAAATCGGGTTTTACGGCGCGGATTTCGGCATGGGCAAACTCGGCTACATCGCGCTTCCGGCTTCGCTGCGTGCAAAAATCAAGAGCATTAAAAACGGCCTTCCGGGCTTGGCGGACGGGCCGTATCCTCCGCGAAAAGACGGCGGTCGCGGCTGGTTTATCGTCGAGGAGACGGCGGACGAAAACGAGGAGATCGGTGAATATACCTGCGGTTGCAACGTCGCCGGAGATGACGACGGGAGCACCAGAGACGGTCACCTCTATTACTTCCATATGGCGAAATATTTCGATTTCGAGATTTATCATAACAGCGGAATGCGTTATCTGACCGCGAAAAACGTGATTCCGAACTGCTCCGGCGGCAAAATCCCCGAAGGGCTGCTCTCTCGTGAGGAAACCGCCCGTTTGCTGCAACGAAATCTGATCGCCAAGCGGGACGGCGGATATGCGTTAAATTTCGCCTGCTTCAAGCAGGAGCAGTACGCGCGGTTTGCCTCGCTGTTCGATGTGAACGACGCGGAACTTGTGAAGCCGCTGACCGATTTGATACTAGACATCCGCCGCAATTTCAAGAGCTTTGTGCCGAAGCGGCTCGACAGCCAGATCAACCAGTGGGTGACGGGTTATGCCTGCGAATTGGTCGGGCATGTCACCGAAGAGTTGATCAAGCGAGGCGTTTTGGAAAAGCCGGACGCCGAAAAGCCGCTGACAAACGGCGTGTTTTATGTCGAAGGGCAATATATCCCCGTTTGACGAAACGTGAATGAACCAACGTCAAAAATCAGAATATCAATAAAGAATCCCCCGGGTGAAACCGGAGGATTCTTTCGCTAAAATTCATATTCCATGCCGTCGTAGGAGACCAGAAATCCCTCTTTTTCCGAAATTGCGGTCATATCATCGTAAAGCGCGTTTCCGGCGTTATGCGAAAAGTGATTGAGGCAGAACACGGTGTCTTCGTCGGCAGCGCCGAGGTCTTTTAACAATTTGCGGAATGTGCGGTTTCTTTCGAAATCCATATGCCCGCGGTAATCGATGTGTTTTGTTCCGGCGGTACAATCCATGGACACGAAATCAAAATGCCAACTTTTATTTTTGATAAAATCCCAGACATCATCATCGAAAATGTCTGTGTCGTGGGCATAAAGCAGTGTCTTTTGACCGCGTTCGATGGCATAGACATAGGGGTGCTGCGTGCCGTGTGACGCTTCGAAAGGCGTGATCAGACAGCCCTCCGCTTCAAAGGTCACGCGCGGGGCGGCGGTATGCACCCGAATGAGATGGGGGCTGTTTTCGGGCAATTTGTCCACATATTTTTCAATATCCGCCAGGATGTCCTCCGAGCCGTAGATGTCGAGCGGCTTGCAGTCGTCGATGGCGGCGAACCCCGGCCTGCGCATCGCCAATTCGGCGGGGCAAAAATGGTCGCCGTGGATGTGCGTGATTAGTAAGGTGGAGATGCTTGCGTAATCGAGGGCATTGTCGCGCATATGAAGATAGGAATCGGGCGGCCAGTCAATGAGTATTTTGTTTTCGATGAGCGCCTGCGAACGGGAGCGGAGATTACGCCCGCCGCGTTCACGGGCTCTGCGGCAATTTTCACAGTGGCAAAATAGGCCCGGTATGCCCTCGGCCGCTGCGGTTCCGAGATATTTGATCTGCATGGATTTCGGTTCCTCCGTCTTTTAGGATGAAAATATTTTGCGCTTGATCAGACCATTTGTCAAGCTGATTTTCCCCTGTCTCTTTAAAGATAGGAAAAAGTCGAATTATGGTTGCATTGCCAAATGTGTTGTGTTAAAATAAAGATAAGCCAATTTAGAAAGGAGCATTGAT
>CAZTDA010000468.1:0-2161 GCA_964612155.1 uncultured Eubacteriales bacterium
ATAAATCCTCTGACAATATTGCCGAGATGTTTAAAAAATGGGATATGGGCGATGAGCATAATCAATTTATGACCGCTTCACAATATATCCCCTGCGCACTGGAGCGATTAACCTATTGGGTGAATGCAAATACCGGCAATCAGGAAATCACTGTGATCGACAGCGGGTTTTTACAAAATCCCATCAACGAACTGCTTTTCAGAAAGGCCTCCGATCAGCAGATTTTTTCATTTATCAAAGAGACGTTTCAAAGAATCGGGCCGTTGAATCCGTTTTGTTTTTACCTGAAAAGAGCGAATGCAGAGACCGCCGTCTCTTTTGCAAAGCGTGTGAAAGGGCCGGATTGGGCTGCTCGGGTTGACGCCATGCTCACCTATTTCGAAAGTCCGGACTTTTTCAACCGTCGGTTCGAAATTGAACTGCATGTGCTTCCTCTTATTCCACACATAATTTGTTCTGTAACTGACGATGATTGGTCAGATGCATATGCAAAAATGAATTGTATGCTTTAATTACGGCGCATAAAAGCACGATATTAGGAGGTTTACATGTCCGGAACGCTGTTTATCACCGCCACGCCGATCGGCAACCTCGGCGACATCTCCGAGCGCGCGTTAAAAACGCTGGCCGAGGTTGATTTTATCGCTGCGGAAGACACCCGCGTCACTTTAAAACTGCTCACCCATTTCGGCATTTCCAAGCCCGTTTTCAGCTATCACGAGCATAATAAATTTTCCGCCGGAAAACAGATCACAGAGCGCATAAAAAGCGGTGAGTCGTGCGCCTTGGTCACCGACGCGGGGATGCCTGCCGTCAGCGATCCCGGCTGTGAACTCGTCGCTGCGTGTCGCAAAGAGAATATCCCCGTCACGGTCATTCCAGGCGCTTCTGCGGTGGTCTGCGCAGTTGCTCTTTCCGGTTTTACAAAGAAACGTTTTTCGTTTGAGGGCTTTTTGCCCGCCTCCGGCAAGGAGCGTACCGATGCCCTTTCCCGTGCCGCCGCCTACGACGGCATTGTGGTTTTCTACGAGGCCCCGCACCGCCTGCAAAAGACCTTATGCGATCTTTTTCACGCATTCGGCGATATGCCCGCCGTGCTCATCAAAGAAATATCAAAAATCTATGAGACGGTCATCCCGGGTAAACTCTCTGAATTTATCACAGGTTACGAGGATGTGCGCGGCGAATTCGTGATCGTGCTCGAAAACACGCCTATAACAAAAGCCGAAGACCCGATTGCATTCGCGCTGGAGTTGACCGCCATGGGCGTTTCCGCCTCCGACGCGGCTAAGTACGCCGCCAAAAAACTCGGCGCGAAGAAGAATGAAATCTATGCCGAAATTCTAAACAAAAAATAATAAAAACGGAATAAAATTCATCCAATCTTCGCAAAATACAGGTAATCCAATTTGCGGAGGGGTAAAGATGAATCACAAAATGGCAAAAGTTCTTTGTACAATGGCGATCGGCGCGGTCGTGAGCGGAATTGCAACCGCGGTTTTCTATCGCCCCGCGCCGAAAGCGATGAACATGTTCTGTCAGTTTAAAAAGAAAATGGCTAAAACGCTCCGCTCGATGGGCGGAATCGCAGACGCAGTCGGGTACATGCTCAAATGAGCAGTCCCGATACATATGTTGCCATGTAGGGAACGGTCTTGACCGTTCCGATGTCTTAGTTAAAAGTTCACAGTTAAAAGTGTGCAGTGACAGCCCCATGTACACCAGCAGAGAGTGACGCTACTGACGTTATCGAAAATCAGTATTACGGGTTCTTTCTTTCGGTTACCTCTTATTGGTTTGTATATTTTATAACATCATACGGGCGTGTCACTGTACACTTTTAACTGCCAACTGCTAACTTACTTGCTGTTTCACACTCTATTTGATTTTTCACCATTTCTGCATTATAATAAGATTCTGTGCAAATTTGGCACACAAATGCTTTCGGAGGTTAAATATGACACAAAAAAGAGCCGTTACCATTCAAGATATCTCCTGCTTCGGCAAATGTTCGCTGACCGTTGCGCTGCCGATTATCTCGGCTGCCGGCATCGAAATTGCGGCCATTCCCACGGCGGTGCTCTCGACCCACACCGGCGGATTCACCGGCTACACCTACCGCGACCTGACCGATGACATCACCCCCATCGCCGCGCACTGG
>CAZTDA010000469.1:0-2159 GCA_964612155.1 uncultured Eubacteriales bacterium
TTTACGCTAAACTGCGGCAAAGATGGTGTATTTCTTGACAAAATGTAAATATTTCGTTAATATGTTTCTATGATTTTCGGCTTATCGCCGTTACGCATCTTTTATTTGAAAGGCAACCGTATGAATTTTTGGCAGGGAAAAATTTGTCCCGTTTGTAAAAAAGAATTCACAAACATAGATGATATTGTCTATTGTCCCGAGTGCGGAACGGCACATCACCGCGCATGCTGGAAGGAATCCGGCGCTTGTTTTTTTGCGCCGGAACACGTTAAGGGCAATTTTGATACCTCAAACGAAGTTGTTGTTACCAATCACCACGCAAAACAACATTTGCCGCCGAATGAGGCCGACGAGGGCAAGCAGATTATTTGCGAGGAGTGCGGTTATCGCAACAACCCCTTGTTTCGCGTCTGCATCAACTGCGGACATGAGCTCACCGCGCCGAATTCGGAATATAAATTTAAATATAAAACCGCACCGAACTATCCCCCACCTCCGAGTTCGGATACTTTTCATGATTCCGAGACCGTTTATAACGACGACGGTAAACTGGCTGACGACATCAGTCGTGCGGATATGGCGCGTTTTTACGGCAATAACAACGAAGTCGTTATCGACCGGTTTAAACAAATCAGCCAAGGGAAACTTGCCTTTTCAGGCGCCGCTTTTGCGGGTTCGTTTTTTTGGCTTCTATATCATAAAGTAATCGGTGCCGGTCTTGCAATTGCGCTGGCGGTGCTCTCACCGATATTGACTTTATACGGCATTATTTGTGTCAAGTGTGCCGACGCTTTTATGATAGCCGCAAATGGTGTTACAAATTATGATACCTACATGACCGAATTATATCGTATCATCAACGAATATCTGACGGCCAACATATCAACGGTGAATATCTGCATCACGCTGACGATTATTATATATTTATTGTCCATGGTTTTTTGCGGATTTTTCGGCACGAAACTATATTACAACAAAGCGGTAAAAACCATTCGGTTCATTCGCCAGCGCTCCTATGACCGTTATCAACGCGAATATCTATTCGTTGCCAAAGGCGGCGTCAATGTTCTGGCTTTATTTCTGCCGCTGATATTGTTTTATTTCGGTTCATCCCTTGTGGCATATATCTGTTTGATTTTTTTCAGCTGAAGGAGCGTTATTCATGAAAGTAACAAAAGCCGTTATCCCCGCTGCGGGGCTCGGAACGCGCGTTCTGCCCGCAACCAAAGCCATCCCGAAAGAGATGCTGACCATCGTCGACAAGCCCTCGATCCAGTATATCGTCGAAGAAGCCGTCGCGTCGGGCATCACCGATATTTTGATTATCACCAATCGCGGCAAAGTGGCGATGGAAGATCATTTCGACCGCTCTCCGGAACTGGAGGAGCGACTGTTGGCGGGTAATAAAACCGCTTTATACGACTCGGTGCTTGAGACAGCTAAGATGGCAAACATCTTTTTTGTGCGCCAAAAAGAAACCAAGGGACTGGGACATGCCATCGGCTGCGCGCGCAATTTTATCGGCAACGATCCGTTTGCGGTGCTGTACGGCGACGATGTGATTGCAGGAGGAAAAAACCCGGCCACCGCCGAACTGTGCGCCGCTTATGAAAAATACGGCAAGGGTGTTGTCGGCATCAAGCAGGTCAGCAGAGAGGCGATTAAAAAGTATTGTTCCCTTGCGGTTTCCCCGCTTGATGAGCGCACCTTCTCCGTTTCGGATATGGTTGAAAAACCGAACGAAGAACAGATTATGTCGTTGTATTCCATTTTGGGCAGATGCGTGCTCACACCGGAAATTTTCGATATTCTCGACCAAACCCCTCCGGGTGCGGGCGGCGAGATTCAACTCACCGATGCCATGCGGGTGCTTACCAAACGAAACGGCATGATCGGTTATGAGTTCACCGGCAAGCGATATGACATCGGCAACAAACTCGGATATCTTGAAGCGATTATCGAACTCGGTGTCGAACACCCCGAATTAGGGAAAGATTTCATCGACTACTTAAAAACATTTGTTAAGAACTTGGGTTAAGCACAGTATTCTGATTTGTTCTTTTCAGGTTGCGATTTTTATACTGCAATCTTTTTAATGAAAATCTATTTGCGAGGTTGTTTTTTAGCAGCGAAATGTATTATAATTAAATATTGGCGAC
>CAZTDA010000470.1:0-2141 GCA_964612155.1 uncultured Eubacteriales bacterium
TGAAATTTTACGGCCACGACGAGCAATGGCTGCTTGAGCGGCTGAAAGAAAAGGGGCTTTCGCCGCAGGATGTGTTCTTAATGACCGCAGATGCAAAAGATGGGATTTATATCGTTGACAATTCGGACCATTTGCGATAGAATAAGCTTAGGCCAGTGTGTAAAGGAAAGGCCTGATTCTATATTTTATTGGGGGAATTTTCATAGACGGCGATATATGGTGGTGTATCACCGCGATCGTATTCTTATTGTTCGCGTTCATCACCTGCGCAGCGCAGACAGCGGCGGTCACCATTGCCGATTCTCGGTTGAAAAAACTGGCTGAAGAAGGCAAGAAATCGGCTCAGAGCATTATAAAAATGACGTCGGAGCCATCCCGTTTTTATGACGGGTTGGATACCGGACGCATCACAATGGCGCTGGCTTTTGTCATCTGCACCTTGCTTGCATTTTGGACGGATGTCACCGTGTGGCTTGTCAATACTGGTGCGCTTGCACCCTTTTTGACGGCGCTGCTGCTGTTTATCGTCTGCGCTTTTGTCTATCTGACGCTTGGTTATTGGTTCCCGAAAAAACTCGGCGCACATTTTTACGAAGAATTTTCGCTTGCTTTTTCCGGCTGGCTTCGGTTGATTTATATATTCAGTTATCCCATGACCGCTTTTACCAAATGGGCGGCGACCGGTCTTGCGCGCATTTTCAGCGTCGTGCCCGGTGACAGCGACGAGCAGGTGACTGAAGAAGAGATACGCATGATGGTTGATGTGGGACAGGAAAAAGGCGTCATCGAGGACAGCGAAAAAGCGATGATCAACAACGTCTTCGAGTTTGACGACCGCGTTGCCGCCGAGGTCATGACCCACCGCACCGAAATCTGCGCTGTCGAAAATACCGACACCGTCGATGAAGTGCTCAAGTTGGCCATTGAAGAGGGCTACTCCCGCCTTCCTGTTTACCGTGACGACATTGACACCGTCATCGGGATCGTCTATGTCAAAGACCTTTTAAAATATGTCGGAAAAAAACTTCCGGCCGATATCAACGCCGAAAAGGTGATGCGCCCGCCGTTCTTTGTACCGGAATCGGTCAGCTTGAGCGAGTTGTTCCGCGAACTGACCGTGCGCCGTATCCAACTTGCCATTGTCGTCGACGAATACGGCGGCACTTCCGGACTTGTGACCATTGAGGATCTGCTCGAGAGCATTGTCGGCAACATGCGCGACGAATATGACGACGAAGAAGACGAATTTGTCAAAACCGGCGAAGATACTTATGAAGTCGACGGGAGCATGCTGCTCTCCGATCTCGAAGAACTGCTCGACGTGGAGCTGCCCGAAGGAGATTATGACACTTTGGGCGGACTGCTGCTTTCGCAGCTGGGACATATTCCGGTGCTCGAAGAACATGCCGAGATCGAAGTCGCCGGATTAAAATTTACGATTACGGAAGTGGATAACCTTCGAATTGCTAAAGTATTGATTACACAATTGCCGCTTGTTGAAAATGAATGACGAAAGGAAAACCTCAGCATGAACACCGAACTTGTCGCTCAGGTCAAGCAGGCCGAAGAAACCGTCCGCAAACGCGTGGAGTCGGCCAAACACGAAGCCGAACACATTTTGGAGGCAGCACGGGCCGAGGCGATGGAACAATATGATAAAGCTTACGATTTAACACATAAACAGCTGATCGAGGGGACTTTTCAGGCCGAGCGTGAGAGCGCCGCGAACTTGGAACAAGAGATACGGACCGGCAGGCAAAAGATCGCAGAGACGATGGGTCATGCGCAAAAGAATGTCGAAGCGGCTTTAAAAATCGTGATCGGAGAACTCGTCGCAAAATGATCGTCGAGATGAAAAAGGTCTCGATCCTGGGGCTTTTAAACGAACAGGATGCGATTTTAGAAAAATTGCAGCAATTGGGTAAGGTTCAGTTTGTCGGGGAGACCTGCGACGCCGAAAAGGTGAAGCAGGTCGAGGTTCTTGCGGCAAACCGGGCCGAGATTGACTTTTGCATCGACTTTTTGTCAAAATACCGCGTTGTGACCAGGAGTTTGCTGGCCTCGCTGGATATCGTGGCGCGTCCGGTTGACCAGCAGACCGCAAATTCTCTTGCCAAAGACGAAAAACGGCTTGAAAAAGC
>CAZTDA010000471.1:0-2135 GCA_964612155.1 uncultured Eubacteriales bacterium
GTTGCCGAGATCATACGCGCGGGCATACTCGCGGTCGATATCGGGCAGACCGAGATCCAGTAGGATGATGTCGGGGTGGTTGGCTTTCCAGAGTGAAAGACCTGTAAAACCGTTTTCGGCGACGATCGGCTTGTAACCTTTCGCTTTCAAAGAAAGGCGGATGAAATTTTGAATGCTGGTGTCGTCTTCAATAATCAAAATTGTGAAATCGTTCATTTTGTCTCCACCTCCGGAAGATAAAATTTAAAAGTTGCCCCGCTGATGGAATTGTTTTCTGCGGTGATTTTTCCGCCATGTGCTTCGATGATGGATTTACATATGCTGAGTCCGAGGCCCATACCGAGTTTTTTATCCGAACGGTTATCCTCCGCCGTGAAAAAGCTCTCGAAAATGCGGTCAATTTTATCCGCTTTGATGCCGCCGCCGTTGTCCGTAATCTCAAAAACTGTATACGGCTTTTCACTGTATACCCGCATCCAAACGGAAGAATCGATTCTTGTATGCTTGAACGCATTGTCGATCAGATTGAGCAGTACTTGAACGATCAATTGCCCGTCCGCCGGAACAAGCAACATTTCGTCCGGTTTCTCCACGATTAATTTGTGTTCATTTTTAAGTTTTCGCACTTTTGATACCGCTTCACCGATGAGATCGTCGACAACCTCATTTTTCTTGGTGATTGTCAGGCGGCCGTCTTGAATCCGTGTCATATTCAAGAGATTTTCGACCATATTCGAAAGCCAGGAAGCATCGGATGCGATATCTTTTAAGACCGATTTCATCGCTTCGGGATCAATTTGATTAAAATCGGAGAGCAGTAATTCGGCTCCGCCCGCGATACCGGTGAGCGGAGTGCGCAGATCGTGTGAGATACTGCGCAGTAAACTGCTTCGCAGGTTTTCTTTTTCGGCTTGAAGGCGATTTTTTTCCTCAAGCGCGGCCATCATTTCACGGTCAAGCGCAAGCGTGATCTGTGAGATAACCGTTTCGATCAGCTTGGATTCCTCGACACTCAGATCTCCTTCAACTTTTACCACCCCGTGTGTGGCGTTTTTGGAGCTGAGCGGAAAATAGGAATGATCGCTCTCGGAATAAGCAGATGTGCCTGCGCCGCAGCGAATGGAATTACGATAACAATACGACGCGGCTTTTTCGACCTCGGGCGGAGCGCCGCAAATGATTTCAACTTCATGTTTTGTCAAGTCGGCAAGGCATCTTTTGCCGTACTGCATGATCTGCTCAACACCGGACAGGTTTAAAAATCCGCCGCCGATTTTATTAAGTTTTGATGTTACTTCTTCATTGTTCTTGGCAATCGACATCTCCTTTTGAAGCTGCGTGGTCAGTGTATTCGCAATCACCGCAAACACCAAAAACAACACAAACGAGACATAGTAGTTTGCGTCGCTGACCAAAAAGGTGAAACGCGGTTCTGTGAAGAAAAAATTGAACGCAAAGACAAAAAGGATGCTGACGGCAAAACCGTACCAAAAACTTTTTGACTCCACAATGGTAACAATGACGGCAAGCAAGCCGATTAAAAAGATGTTCTCAGCTCGTAATCCGAGTTCGTACAACACGAATGCCGCAAGCATTGCGAGTATGAATATAAGAATGGTCTTTATCAACGCGGGAATTTTAAATGGAATTTTCATGGTTAACCCCGTCCTTTCCCGACGGTACTATCACCTATTACCGGGTCTTTTTGATCATCGATTTAAAATCGTAAAACATTCTGTAAATTCCGAGGAAAACGATATAAATCTCCAGCCGTCCGATGAACATTCCGATGGTACCCGTCCAAAGCACCCCTACGGGTGCATTGTATCCCGTGATTCCGATGGAGAGTCCTACGGTGCTCAAGGCCGATGAAAATTCAAACGCGGACGCTTCGATTGAGTTGCCATACAACGTAAAAATAAAAGTTCCGAGTAAAAAAATGCCGAGATAGGTACCGATAAAGATTATAACATCAAACTGCATCTTTTTGTCACATTTTTCAAAATTTCCGAAACGATTGATTTTGTCCACCTTCACGCTGCGTTTATGCCGAAACATATCCCGCATCGCCCAAAAGACGGACTTCATGAAAACGACGATTCGGTATTGCTTGATACCGCCCGCAGTCGCACCGG
>CAZTDA010000472.1:0-2134 GCA_964612155.1 uncultured Eubacteriales bacterium
GCAAACGAACCTATAGATATGAGCTTTGATGCTTTTGGCGGTGAGTGCAGCGACGATGTCATTGAGTTCATCAATAATCCCCGGGATAATCAGTTATATCCGAATCTGCACATTATCTTTCGATTTGAGAAGCAAAACGGGCAGCTATCATTAACAGGCATATCAAGTGAAGATGGATCTCGCACGCAAGGACCCTTTCTTGCTCTCAATGACCCGGACAACTGGAGATGGGAAGAGTTAAGATCAAGTGAATACTTTCAACGAGCGATTGCTTTTCTGTGTGATGAGAGCGCTATCAAACAATGTTTCCGGGAAAACGGCGTTGAGAACATCCAAAAGATTGTCATTGTGAATTTAGACGGTATGGGTGATGAAGCAGGTTATGCCATTACGGCGATCACAGAAACGCAAGCGTATTTTATGACAGTGCCGTTATCGACTGAGAAATACGGTGATTATATATTTCAAAAGGTTTATACACAAGATGAATTTTTGAGAATTTTCAGCCCCCGTCCGGCAAAAGTTTTCATCAATGAAAAAGAAATAACATTTTCATCGGCACCTTTATTAGGTTACGTTTTCCTTGAGATGGATTTGTTTGAATTTTTAGATGCGCTTGATGTTCAATATACTTTTGACAAGGAGCATAGAACAATTATCTCTAATGATGTAATGTTGCAAATGGATGAATTCGAGTATGGTTGGTCGTCTGTTACAATAACAAAAGGCGATGATTTTGATGAGTGCGCGGGGTATGTCAGATATGCAGAAGGGAAATATATCGGAGACATGTTGTTGTATATTAACTTAGGTTACTTCCTGGGTTATAAAATAGACTTTCAATATGATGATTACAGCGTGCGGATTGTAAAAAGATAATCGGCATGAAGGGTATGAATGGATGAAATCATTTTAACTATAAAACCGGGGTTAATAAGATAACAGAAGATCGGTAGTAATGATCATAACTTATAAAGCAAAAACATGAAGCAGGGCGAACGTCCTGTTTCATGTTTTATAACTCACCAATTTAATGATTTATTTCAATTCCTGTTCGGTCTTTTGGATAACCTCGATGCGCGAGCGGAGTTTATCGCGGCGCTGGCGTTGTTCCTCGACGACTGCAGCGGGTGCTCTGTCGACGAACGAACTGTTGCCGAGTTTCGCTTCAATTTGGACGAGTTCCTTTTGAGCGGCTTCGAGTTCTTTTCTCAAGCGCGCTTTCTCGGCTTCGATGTCGACCAGTTCCGCGATCGGAATGGTCATCTTGGCGTCGTCTGTCACAATCGAAATGCCGTCGGTCGTGCCTTCGACCACGTCGCTGCAGCTTGCCAGACGCACAAAGAACCGCTTGCAGTCGAGATATTTGCCGATGTGCGCGCTGCTGATGTGCACCACCGCTTTGCGGGACGGCGCGACATTCATCTCGGCTCTGCGGTTTCGCAAGGCCTTGACGGCGGCCATGATCGTCTCGACCATATCGGCCTCTTCGCCGAAATCGAGTGCCGCGTCATATTTGGGATAAGGCGCAAGCATGATGCTGTCGCCGTTGTGCGGTAGTGCCTGCCAGATCTCCTCGGTGATGAACGGCAGGAACGGGTGCAGAAGTTTGAGCGTGTTGCCCATGACATAGCATAACACCTGCGTGGCCTCTTCGGCGGGGTCCCCACCGGCATACAAGCGGTCTTTGGACAGTTCGATGAACCAATCGCAGAACTCGTCCCAAATGAAGTCATAGAGCTTTGCGAGCGCCATGCCGATCTCAAACCGGTCGAGCATCTCGTTGACTTCGCGGACGGTTTTGTTATAACGGGTTAAAATCCATTTATCTTCGGGCGCGAGGGTTTTTGGCAGCGAATCCGGCGTGATGTCGGTTTTCAGGTTCATCAGGATAAAACGCGCCGCGTTCCAAAGTTTATTGCAGAAATTGCGGCTGGATTCGATCTTTTCGTCCGAAAAGCGCATATCGTTGCCGGGCGAATTACCGGTAGCCAATGCGAACCGGAGCGCGTCGGCACCGTATTTGTCGATGATTTCAAGCGGGTCAATGCCGTTACCGAGCGATTTGGACATCTTGCGCCCCTGTGCGTCGCGAATCAAACCGTGAATCAACACCGTGTCAAACGGCTTTTCG
>CAZTDA010000473.1:0-2132 GCA_964612155.1 uncultured Eubacteriales bacterium
CACGATTTTTTTATTGGCGAGTTTCAAATCGATTTCGGGGTCGGTGAACATGTGTGACCCGTATTCTTTTTCAAATTCAGGCTTGTACGGGGAATTGAGCAACGCCGTCAGCATCTTTTTTTGCATCGGGATCAGCGTGGGCGCGGCGCGGTTTAAAAACTTCATCTCACCGTCGTAAAACGGATCGGTCATATCCATTGTGTTGCGCACACTGGCGATGACGAACGTGGTGGACAGTTCCGCGTCGATCTCATCAATCTTGAGATAGGTCTCTTTGGCGTGCGCATAATCGGCAGCCGCTTTGAACTCTTTTAACAATGCGGCGTAGTTTTTTTTGGTCGCTTTGATCGAAGGACGCTTGTATTCCAACTCGCTGAACTTCTGCATGAACGCCACTCGCCTTTCCCAAAATATTTTATTTATTATACCATAATTCCCCCGTCCTTGTAAAGGCGGCGGACAGTGTCCGCATACGGCTATGATGGCGGTTACAAACGCGCCGCCATGATGGCGGTTGCAAACGCGTCATAATATCTGCTGTCCGTAAACTTGATAGCGCGCGCTTCATACCTCGGTGATTTGCTAATATAAAACGGGAACAGGATTTTCTGCCGCCCGTTTAAATGAGGAGCTCGTTTTAGTTATAAATTCGCATTTATCTCACACAAACATCACAGAATCAACCATTAAATCCCATCATGCGTGTATATCATGGAAATAATAGGTTATGTCTTAAAAAGAACATTTTGGGAGAATAGTTATGAAAAAGCTGATAAAACTTCTCATTTCATTGTTCATCTGCGGCCTGATGCTGTTATCCGGCTGCACAACACCCTCAACCTCCCTTCCGAGTGAGTTGAAAGGCTCGAATACCGACTATCCCGAGAGCGTCAATATTCTCACACCCTACTTTTTTAGTTATTCAACCGACGAAATCAGGCAACAATGGATTGATGAGATGTCCGAGCGGTACCGCGTTCAAATCAATATCACTACGAATGATTACTCGGATCCGGAAAATGTAGATCACTTGGCTACTGCTACTTACAAAATCAAAAGCATCCTAGAGGGTGATGCTTCATATAAAGGTTTATTTTTGATTGAAGATGACGGTTCCGATAAAACAAAATTTAATACAGGTTTGGCTGCTGATTCTTTTGTACCCCTGGAGGACTACCTCGCTGACAATCCGATCTGGAACGCTCTGCCCGATAACTTCAAATCCCTCTTTGAAGTCGACGGTCATATCTATGCGATTCCCACTTATGTCTCTCGAAATATGAAAACTCGCATGATCCGTAATGATGCGATGGAAACCACCGGAATCACCATAACCGATCTCAATTCATTCCGTAATTTCGCTATAGAGTACACAAAAGTAACCGGAAATCCTGCCATCGGCAACGCCGATGCAGTCGAATTGGGGGATATTCTGAACGCGTTCGGTCTTTACCCCGGAGATAATAAACTTAATCCGTTTGCATATGACCTGAAAGAGGAGTGTTATGCAGATTTTATGACCAAAGGCGCAGTTGTTGAGGCGTTTGAATACCTACGGAAACTGTACCAAGCCGGCGCGTTATCCACTGATTTTTACAATGATAAATCCTCTCTTGTGCTCGCTTCAAAGTATCTCGGCGGGTATAATCACAGATTTCCCGTTATATGGACCTTGAACCCCGAATATCCGAAACCAGCAGTCACTTACAAGCGGGGTTTTGCCATGACCAAAGACACGCCGCAGCCGAAAGAGACCATTGATTTCTTGGTCAATATGCTGTTCGGTTCGGAGCAAAATTATCTCGATTGTTGGTTAGGTTCATCGGATAACTACATTATAAACAGCGACGGAACCATTACGATAAAGATGGTGCAGAATTCCGAAGGTAAATATGTAGTTCCCGATAATCCGAATTTTGTGGGTTCTCTGCCGGATATCTTCCCTTATTCGAATGCGGAAATTTACTACAGTAATCGAAACGGCTTTATAGACATGGAGCCGGGCACCGACATCGGAACGTTTAACGCAAAGGTGAAACGACTAAAAGAATTTTTAAAAAACGGGACGGTTGTAGAAATTCCGTTGAAATACTTAAACCTGAAATCGCAAACGTATCACGCGAATATGACAG
>CAZTDA010000474.1:0-2125 GCA_964612155.1 uncultured Eubacteriales bacterium
GACGCAGCATCATGTCGGCGTAAGCCGATACATCATGTGCGGGCACACATCATTTCGTATCTTACTTGAATGTTCTCGGCGTGCGGGATATCCGTGCGCCGGTTTTATTTTTATCAATTCGTTGACCCGATATATCTCTGATGGTATAATAATACCATTACTGAGGCACTTTTAGAATTGATATATGCGGAGGATAAAAATGATGCAGGACTTTCAATTCGGAACAAATCTCTCTATGCTTTCTAATGCGAAATCCCGCTCGCTCTCGGCGGAAAATTTCACGGGCGAACCCGGCAAAGGCGGAATGGCCGAGACGGGTACGGGGGCAAACGCAGCCCGCGAACTGGGAAAAGGCCGTAAAATTTCCCCGTCCGTGATGATCGAGCCGGGTCAGACGCTTGTCATCGGCGACATCAAAGGGCAGGGGATGATCCAGAGCATCTGGTTTGCGGGCTCGACCGAGCGGTCGCTGGTGCTGCGTATGTATTGGGATGGGTGCGAAAAACCTTCGGTTGAAGCGCCGCTTCCGGCGTTCTTCGGATTCGGTTATAACAACAACATCGATTCAACCACCGGGAAATTCCCGTTTTTGAATTCGGCTCTGATGATGGTCGCGCCTAACCGCGGCTTTAATTGCTATTTCGAGATGCCGTTTCGCAAGGGCTTTTATATCACGCTCGAAAACACCGGCACCAAAAAGGCCTACAGCTACTACCAGATCAACTATTGCCTGACCGAAGTCCCCGAGAATTGCGGCTATTTCTGCGCACAGTATCGGCAGGTGAAACCGCTGACGGCAGGCACGGATTTTGTCGTTGCCGACGGAATTAAAGGAAGGGGTCAATTCATCGGCACCACGCTCTCGGTCGGCCTCAACGGCGAGGGCGGCTGGTACGGTGAGGGCGAGATCAAGTTCTTTATGGATGGCGACAGCGAATATCCCACGATCTGCGGCACCGGCACCGAGGACTATTTCTGCGGCGCATATGGCTGGGAATGCAATGGCGCATTTCAAACCTATTCGGGTCTGTATGCCGGGATGTTTCAGGTGATCAATCCCGACGGGTTATACAATAGCCAGCAGCGGTTTGCGCATTACCGCTGGCATGTGGTCGATCCCATCCGTTTTGAAAAGGACTTGCGCATCACCTTGCAGGACATCGGTTGGCGCAGCGAGGGGCGGTATCTCGAACGCCGCGACGACTTTATGTCGGTGGCTTACTATTATCTCGACCATCCCGATCAGAATTTACCGGAATATCCGACTCCCAATGAAATCGAGGTTGTATAATAATATGTTCAAATTTAGCAACAAGAAAAAAGCAGTGACCTTCAGTTATGATGACGGTGTGACGCAGGATATCCGCTTGATTGAACTCTTTAACAAATACGGGCTGAAAGCGACTTTCAACCTCAATTCCGGATTGCTCGGACGCGAAGGAAGAGCGAAAAACAGCATGGGCGAGGCCACTCACAACAAAGTTCAGAAATGCGATGTCGCAAAAATTTACCAAGGGCACGAAGTTGCCGTGCACACCGTTACGCACCCGAATCTGACCGGTCTTGAAAAACCCGAGATCATAAGTCAGGTCGAGGATGACCGCCATGCGCTTGAGGATATGGTCGGGTATGAGATCATCGGTATGGCCTATCCCTGCGGCGGCGTCAACAACAATGATTATGTCGCCTCGGTGATCGCCGAAAACACACCGATCAAATATGTCCGAACGATTACCTGCAACGAGTCCTTTGAGCGGCAAAGCAACCTTTACCGCTTTCAACCGACGGTTTATCACTTGGATTTTGACAAGATGTTTGCGCTTGCCCGCGAATTTGTCGAGGGCGAGTGGCCGGACGACCGGATTTTTTATGTCTGGGGTCACAGCTACGAGTTTGATTACAATGACACCTGGGGCAAATTCGAGGAGCTTTGCAAATATATCTCCGGCAGGAAAGATATTTTCTACGGTATCAACCGAGAAGTGCTGTGATACGAATTCTGTGTTTGATTTTTTGTTGAAAGTGAAGAAATAAACCGGAATTCGTATTTAAGCTTGATTATTCATGCAAAAAACCGTATAATAGAACCTATATTACTCTTTAGGGGTGAATGCGGATGCAAAAG
>CAZTDA010000475.1:0-2124 GCA_964612155.1 uncultured Eubacteriales bacterium
AAACGCATAAGAGATGGGGGGCTATTGCTAATCGCCCGCCTTCTCCATTGTATCCTATAAGCGATTTACAATCGCCCTTACGTCAATTTATCTCTTCACCGGCAAAACATCGATGATGACCACTTCCGGCGGATTGAAAACACGCGGCACTTCGCTCTTGCTAAGCCCTCGGCTCACAATCAAATCCGTGTTCTCCAACTCGTAATAACCACCCGCATAACGGGGTAAAAAGCCTTGATTCGGTGCGTATAAGCCGTTCACAATCCCCGGAATGCGCGCTTGTCCGCCGTGGGCATGACCTGAGACCACCAAATCAAAACCGCTGTCGGTATATAACGACACCAACTCCGGCCGATGGGACATCAACACGTTAAAAACACTGCCGTCGATCGCTGCGCGGCAGGTCTCAAACTGCCTGTACCAGCCACCGCCTACCCGACTTTTCGAATATGATGTCCCCGCAAAGGCCTCGGGATCGTCCACCCCGTAAATCATCAATTTTTGTCCGCGCACCGTAACGAGTTGCCCGGTGCCCTCTAAAACGGTAATCCCGCAGCTACGAATCCACGCTTTAACTTCATGGGTATCGTCTCGCCAATTTTCATGGTTTCCGGTGACATAATAACACGGGTAAAATGCAGTTAATGCCGTCAATAATCGCTTTGCGTTGTCGTCTTCTGTATACTCATCAAAAATGTCGCCTGATAAAAGCACCAGATCGGGGTTTTGCTTCTTGATCGCTTTAACCAGATTTTTTTGGCTGACGCCGTACAGTGAACCGTGTAAATCGGTTAAAACTGCAATGCGCACCGCCGACTTGACTTTACCGGTGTGTATCGTATAAGTTCTGACAACCAGTCCCTGCCAAAAGACCGCAGCTAAAAACACCGCATACGCGGCTGTGGTTGCGGTCAAAGCAAAAATTCTCTTTTTACCGATTTGGGACATTAAAGACCCCCGTGTAGGGGCGAACTGCGTCCGCCCGTTTCAATGATTTCAACAGTTACATCAACACCGCAATCGCCTTCACCAGCGGACGGGTGATCGCGGTATCGCAACCAAATAAATCGACGTTATCAAGTGCTTTCTTCGAATTACTTTCGCTGTATAACAACGCGCCCGCAATCGCCATCGCATTTGAATATGCGCCGTTTTGAATAAACTTTTTCATCGTCTCATCGGGCTCGGGGTCGGTGACCGCACCCTCGTCCCGGGTCACGCCGTGATGACAGACCACCCGAACTAAGTCCTTTGCGCACTCGGCGGCGTCGACTTTGCAGTTGAGGTTGCGCTGCATCCAGGCGACCGCCCGAAACCACATCGACGGAATCGGCACACACGAAAGCGAACGCACCGTGAACACCTCGGGGTCTGAGATTGTCGAGGCGTGGGCAATCATCGCAGCCATCCACATCGCGGCATAAACGCCGCCCTTGTGGTAACTGACGAGCGCATATTTCATCGCGTTTTCGGCGGCGATTTCGGGCTGCGGCGCAAAAGCGACGCCAAACGCCGCGCCGATCGCAAGCGCGTCGGAATCGGCGCGGAAAGGATTGGAAAAGCTTGCGGTCTCGTAAGCGTTCTTCCCTTCCTGCGCGTTTAAAACAGCGATTTTTTGTGCATTTGTCAGGTGTTCGGGATTCGCCGTCAAAAATTCCAAAACCGCTTCTGGTTTTGCGAACCCGTGTTGTTTGATATATCTACGCGCAAGATCATAAGCCGGGATGCCGCGTAAAACTGCATCGGCTCTTTCAACCGCGTTTTTTTGCTTGTCGGTCAGTCCGTATTGAAACGGCGACTGTAAAATCGGGCACCATTTGATAATGTCTTCGGGCGTCACGGGGTCAATGGTGCGTCCGGCTTTGATCGGCAGCGCTTGACTCTCGGCATAAAGCGCAAGAGCGGCGGCTGTTTTTTCTGTATTTTCATTCATATCGGCAGCGTTTATACAGCGCTGCGAAAAATCATCGGTGGGAATCTTGGCTTCGATAGCAGCTAAGAAGGGTTCTGCTCTGAGTCCCTCGGTTTCACGGAACGTTTTAACATCAATCATTTTGCGGCCTCCTCGCGGGTTACAACTGTGTCATCAGTTTACACCAAACCCCGTAAACGTGTCAAGCCAAA
>CAZTDA010000476.1:0-2119 GCA_964612155.1 uncultured Eubacteriales bacterium
AGCAATATAACTGCGGAGAAAAATCGAAAATGCGGTTCAGCTTTTGCGCCGAGGTTTGAATAAGCGCAAGATTATCTTGATCCGATAGGTTATCGAACGGAGGGAACGGAGCATTCGCCGCCGAAATATCGAGTTGACGTGGGTCTGCGCCCGCAAGAACACAGCCGATCGCCGCAGTCAGCACCGGCTCGAAGACGTTGATTAAAAGCTCCTCATAATCCCCGAATCCGCCGCACAATAAATGGTGAATATCCTCCGGTGCAAAATAACGGAGGAATGAATTTTCGAGATACAGTCGGTTGAGATAGGGGGTGATAAACTCGATTCCGGCCAATTTCGGCACGGGAAGGCAAGTGGGATAGTCCGCCGTGATGTGGATTTCCTGCGCCGAATAATCGGCGTCATAGAGCTTGAAAAATCCCTTGATGCCGCCGTCAATGGTTGAGCTGTAAAAAACATTTTTGATATCCGCAAGGTTGCGAAGCAGATTTCGGTGGAGCGTCTTTGCCGACATCAGCAGTTTATCAATCCGCTCACGCCCCTGTTGATATAGCTCGTCAACCGGGTTATTTTTCAGTGCCGCAACAGCGTCGTCGGGGGACGGATGGGTCTTTAGGTGAACCCCAAGGGTGAACAACACCGAGGCCATGATGCTCTGCGCCTTTTCCACCCGAAGCGAACTGCTGTAGCCGGAATTATATTTTTCCGCTTTTTTGGCGAGCAGCGCAAAGCAGTCGTATTGCAGGTGTTCGATTTCGCCGTCACTTAACAATCCTTTTGCATATGCCTGTTCGATTAACGATTGAAAATAAAACTCGCCGTCAAGCGTTTTCGGCTTGATGACGTGAATTTTATTGATTTCTTTATTCATCTTCACCCTCCGTCTCCTCCTCCGAAAACTCGTCTTCGCAGTAATCGGGAGGTAAACCCTGTCTCAGGTTGTTGCTGAGGCGAAACAGTTCCCTGCCCTCTAATAAGTCCAACGACCCCTGACAGATACCGTCGAATGCTTTTTGCATGAATTTAATTAAATCGTCGTCGCCGATCAAGTCGCAGGTGTCGTTTTTGGCAAAATAAAAAATCTCGATCAACTCATGAAGCGTTTGGGTATAATTGCGTTTAGAGATATAGGGGGAGTCACAAAACGCTTTGATGATTTTATCAATCACGCCACCTCCGAACTCGACGCGCCCGTTGCCGGAAAGCGCCAAAGACCGCGTCTCGACCAGCTCCGTTGCCTGTTCCGGTGTAAGCGCAAGCCCGAACCGCTTGGTATAGTCATTACATTTAATCACCTCGTCTACCGCCTGCTTTTGAATCACGCCTGAGGCAAACCGGATCAATGAAAATTCCATCAAAGCACCTCCGAGAGATAAAACCGTAACAGCTTAACCGATTCCTGTGTCACATAGATTTTCAAATCTGTTTCGTCGTTAATGATGCCCCGCCCGAGGATAAAGTTGGACACCTCACCGACGATATAGCAATGAATATTGTGTAATACCGCTTTGAGCTTTTCGGGAACGGGAATTTTGTTTGTCAAAGCCATCACAATATCCGAAAGTATGTCGTTCAGCGCAGTGTTGGTCTCTTGAATGGTTTCTACATGACGTTGGGGACGCTCTCCCCCGATTTGTTCCTGCCACACCAAACAAAACCAACCCTTATTATTCAAATAAAATTCAGTAAAAAATCCGAAGTAGGCAGTTAAGCGCTGTTCGGGTGCTCCTGCCGATTGCAGCTTTTCGGTAAGTCCGTCTAAAAACAATTCCATCAATGTCCGACAAGCGTCCCACAGCAAATCGTTATAAGACGGAAAGTAGTTATATAAATTGGTGTGCGCGCAGTCAAGCGCCCTTGCCACCGCACGCAGATTCTTTGCCTCCGGGTTTGAACCCTCGCGCATCAGCGCAAGTGCTGTTTCAATGATTTTTTCTTTTGTGATCTCTTTTTTCAATGAGGTACCTCCCACTTGGTTATTACCAGTGGTAATATATATAACACCTATCCTGATAAATGTCAAGAAAAAGAAAAACGGAACGTTAAAATTTCGTTCCGTTATATAAAACCACTTTAAACTCAAGGTAAAATTAAAGTGGTTTTCCCTAATGTGAAGCCA
>CAZTDA010000477.1:0-2097 GCA_964612155.1 uncultured Eubacteriales bacterium
CGTTCGTCGGCACCCCAATGCAGTTGTATTTTTATTTTAACATATTCTATTTGATTGTCAACCTAAAATTTTTCGTAAAATCGCAAGCAGCTTTTTTTCGCGGCGTGAGACCTGCACCTGAGTCATATTTAATCGTTTTGCCGCTTCGGTCTGGGTCAGCAGACAGAAATAACGCAGCCGCAGCAGCTCGCGGTCGTCTTCATCAAGTTCTCTCATGGCCTTAACCAGCGAGATGCGGTCGGTCAGTTTCTCCTCCTCAAACGGCACCGGAATGTCAAGCTGACTCTCTTCATCTTCATCGTTGTTGACCGTCAGTGAAATCGTCGGCGCGGCGGCTTGAATCGCATCGGCTGCCATCTCGGGTTCCACGCCGAGCAAGGCCGCAAGTTCCGACACCGTCGGCTCGCGGTCGTGTTCTCGACAATAATTTTCGCGCACCCTCAGTGCGTTCATTGACAGCTGCTTTAAAGTCCGCCCGACTTTGACCGCGCCTCCGTCCCGAAACTGCCGCTTGATCTCCCCTAAGATCGCGGGCACGGCATAGGTTGAAAAGCGCAGTCCGCGTTCCGGCTCAAATCCGTCCGCGGCTTTGCATAATCCCACGCACCCGGCTTGAAACAGATCCTCATAATCAATTCCGCGCCCCCGAAAGCGGTGTGCAGCCGCTCGGACAAGCCCCAGGTTTTCGGTGATCAGCTGCTCACGCTCAGGCGACCTGATCTTTTCGTTTTCCTTACTCTTCATCATTTCGGGCCCGGGGCTCTAACGCCCTTTCCTTCCCGATCCTTTTTCGGCATCCGGGTTGATCAGTCGCTTTTTTAATGTCACCGCCGTCCCCTTGCCCGGTTTGGAACGCACCGCAACCCCGTCGGAAAACTGCTGCATCACGGTAAAACCGAGACCGGAGCGCTCACCGCTTGTCGAGGTGGTAAACAACGGTTCCATCGCCTTTTTGACATCCGGGATACCCCGCCCCTTGTCCGAGATCTTTATGTAAAGCATCCCGTCCGCAGTCAGTTTGGCCGCCATAATGATCTCGCCGATACTGTTGGGATAGGCATGTACAATGCAATTGGTCACCGCTTCGCTCACGGCGGTTTTGACATCCGAAATCACATCACAGGACGGATCGGCCTGCGCCGCAAAGCAGCCGGCAATCGCCCGCAAAAAACTTTCGTTAACCGACTTGGCCGGAACCGTCAGCCGCATTTTGTTGATCACTTTCATGTTCTCTTTCCCCTTTCTCACTTTCCCGAAATTCTGCGATCCGATCCAGTCCCGCCAACTTCATCACCCGTTTTTGGCGCGAAGTCAGGCCGCTGACCGCCACCTTGCCGCCCCAGACCTCAACGACCCGAAACCGCCCCATCACAAGCCCGATGGCCGAGCTGTCGATAAAAGTTACCTCTGAAAAGTCCAATTCGACTTCTGCGGGGCGTTTGCGCATCAGTGCATCGTCAATTTGAGGTCTCAGTCGCGCGGCTTCGTGGTGATCGATCTCCCCGCTCAAATACACCGTCACCTTATCGAGCGAAATTTTAATCAGCATTTTTCTTCCTCCCTCTCTAACCCTTTAGCCGATTTTTATATTGAAAGCATACCGCAGCCCGTGAGAAAAACCTGTCGAAATCTCGGCCATTTTCAAGTGACTGCGTTCGTTTTTACGAGTCCGCCGCAAATTCCACAATTTTGCGTTTTTCAAGTCAAAACACTTGCAAAAAGGGGGTCAGTATGCTATAATAGCCCTTGCGCCTTTTATTGAGGAAGCATCAACAGATAGGAGAGTTTACATGAGCGTTTTTGAATACGTCATCGGCGCATTGTTGCTGGTGGTGTCCATCGTGCTCACCATTGTGATTTTGCTCCAAAAAGAGAGAGCAAGCACCTCTGCCAACGCATTTCAGGCGGATGCATCGGACAGTTATTACAGCAAAAACAGCGGCCGCACCAAAGAGGCCACATACAGCCGAATCACCAAAATTCTTTCGGTTACCATGTTTGTCCTTGCGATCGCAATCAATATTTTTATCCATGTCTCCAACAACGACCAAACGACTTCCAGCCAAGCCGGCAGCGCTGCTTCGGCCAGCGAGGCCT
>CAZTDA010000478.1:0-2092 GCA_964612155.1 uncultured Eubacteriales bacterium
ACCAGAAGTCATGTTTGTGCATTAGTTTCCCCGTTTTCCGTTTGACATTGATGTGTATCAATGGTAGAATACTGTCAATCAAAATATTGGCCGCATATACTGTTTTTGCGGCGCGCTTTGATTATACAATACATCATGAAAAAATTCAACCACAGCGGAATGAGGTAATATGCGTATGAAAACTTATCGAGTGGGCATTTTGGGATGCACCGGCATGGTCGGGCAGCGTTTTTGCTGTCTGTTGGCCAAACACCCTTGGTTTAAAATCGCGGTTTTGGCCGCCAGCCCCCGTTCCGCCGGTAAAAAATACACCGAAGCGGTGGGCGACCGCTGGGCAATGCCCTGTGATATCCCCACCGAAGTTGCAGATATGACCGTGCTTGACGCTTCCGACATCAAGACCATCACCTCGATGGTTGATTTTGTGTTCTGCGCGGTCGATATGAAAAAAGACGAGATCAAAGCGCTCGAAGAGGCCTATGCCAAAGCCGAGTGCCCTGTTATTTCAAATAATTCCATTAACCGCACGGTCGGCGACGTCCCGATGATCATTCCGGAGTTGAACCCTCATCATGCCGAGATCATCCCGATTCAACGAAAACGACTCGGCACCAAGCGGGGTTTTATCGCGGTTAAATCCAACTGCTCGATTCAAAGCTACATCCCCGCCTTGATGCCGTTAGATCCGCTTTACGGGCTCAAAGACGTGCTGGTCTGCACTTATCAGGCCATTTCCGGCGCGGGCAAAACCTTCGAGACCTTCCCCGAGATGGTTGACAACGTCATCCCCTACATCGGCGGAGCCGAAGAAGAAAAAAGCGAAGTCGAGCCGCTTAAGATCATGGGCAAAATCATCGACGGCAAAATCGTACCGGCTTCAAACATCAACATCACCGCGCAGTGCATCCGCGTACCGGTCACCGACGGCCATTTGGCGGCGGTTTATGCGCGTTTTGAAAAGAAACCCGACCTCGAACAGATCAAAAAGGTCTGGAATGAATTTACCGCGGAGCCGCAAAAGCTCAACCTCCCGTCCGCTCCGAAGCAGTTTCTGCACTATTTCGAAGAACAGGATTATCCGCAGACCAAACTGCATCGCGACCTCGAAAACGGTATGGCAATCTCAATCGGCCGTCTGCGCGAGGACTCGCAATATGACATTAAATTTATCGGTCTTTCCCATAACACGCTGCGCGGAGCAGCGGGCGGCGGCGTCCTGTGCGCCGAGTTGCTTTGTGAAAAAGGTTATATTTAACAAGCGTGTACGGGCGAACTGCGTTCGCCCGTAAATCGACCATGCGTATGGGCGAATTGTGTTCGCCCATATAATCTACATAGGAGTGATCTATTTGAAAAAGCTTATTTTCAAAGGCGCAGGCGTCGCCATTGTCACGCCGTTCAATGCGGACGGCAGCATCAATTTCGACGTGTTTGCCCAACTGATAGAATTTCAAATCGCAAACGGTACCGACGCCATCATCGTATGCGGTACGACCGGCGAGTCGGCAACCATGTCCAACAGCGAGCAGGCACAGTGCATCGAATTTGTTGTCAAGCAAGTCAACGGGCGAGTTCCTGTCATCGGCGGCGCGGGCACCAACTGCACCGCACACGCCGTAGAACTGGTCAAAACGGCGGCTTCCTTGGGCGTCGACGGAATTTTAAGTGTGACACCGTATTATAATAAAACTACGCAAGAAGGCCTTTACCGCCACTTCACCGCAATCGCGGATGCCTCCGGCAGTGTTCCCGTGATCGTCTATAACGTCCCGTCCAGAACCGGATTAAACATGCTGCCCGAGACCTATGCCCGCCTTGCCAAACATCCGAACATCAATTCCATCAAAGAGGCCAACGGAAATCTGCCCGCCACGATTAAAACACTCGACTTATGCGGTGATGACATCTATATTTACAGCGGCGAAGATACGATCATCGTCCCGATGCTCTCGGTCGGTTGCATGGGCGTGATCTCGGTGCTTTCGAATGTCTGCCCCAAAGAGACCCACGACATGTGTGCGCTCTGGTTCGAGGGTAAAGTTACGGAATCCGCAAAGCTGCAAATCAAATACAGCTCCCTCATCGATGCGCT
>CAZTDA010000479.1:0-2088 GCA_964612155.1 uncultured Eubacteriales bacterium
AGAGGTGATAACATCGATTCAGGTAACCCTGGGGCAAATATTGATCAAGCATTACGGTTATGACCGGAATCTAATGTGCGCCCGGAAAGTCTGTTGTCACATCGCTGATCCATACGGATTACCAAAGCTGGGCGGAACTATATCCAAAATCCGAACTATATAAAGCCAAAAAGAGAAAGTCGCTGAATGGTTCATTCAGGTTTTTGAAAGTCAATTTCCCGAAGCCAAAGGGGAAATCGAGATGATCGATGTGGCTACGCCAATGACCTATTACCGATAAACGCATACCTGGCTGGGCGCGTACAGCGGCTGGAAGACACCTGGGTTTAAAATACCCAATGTGTTGCCAGGGCTTGCGGGCTTTTATATGGCCGGCCAGTGGACGCAGACAACAGGGGGCATTCCAACCGCAGCAATCACCGGAAAAGGCAGCATCATGCGTGTTTGCCAGGAGGACGGAAAGGAATTCAAGGCATTTTAAGCGAATGTATCGAAACCTGAAATAACCTAGCCACTGACAATAATTTGCCGTGTGGCTATGTGTGGATTAAAATAGCAACTTATCTTCTAAAGATACTTCACAGGGATTACTTTATCGCTATCTCTCAGTGTAATCAAATTATCGTACAGACAAATCACACCCCCGGAGCCACGGTTGATATTCGGTATTTTTTCAAGTAAAGCAAAGGCGGCAATGTCCTTTTTCTGGGGGTCGGCGTGCTTTTTCATTTCGATCGGATAGAGTATGCCGTTATTTTCAATCAGCAGGTCAATTTCATTCATGTTCTTGTCACGGTAAAAATACAGCGGTAAATCCAGGATGCCTCGGTTGTAATAACTCTTAATGATCTCGGCCAGCACGAATGTCTCGAAAAAAGCGCCGGCCATCGCGCCGTTTTTCAGCACTGCCGCAGTATTCCATTTGGTGAGATAGGCCGCCAGACCTGTATCAAGAAAATACAGTTTCGGCGTTTTTACTGTGCGTTTAGTAATATTATTGGCATAGGGCTTGAGCAAGTAAACGATGTTTGAGGTTACGAGAATTGAGAGCCAGCGTTCAGCGGTAGGCGGACTGATTCCCACATCGCGAGCCAATGAAGCTAAATTGAGAAGCTGGCCCGTGCAGCTGGCCGCCACGGTCATAAAATGCATAAATTTGATTTCATCACCGACTTGGGTCAATTTTCGGACATCGCGCTCGATATAGGTCTTTACATAAGCTCCGTAGAACATCTGCCAGTCATAGCTCTCGTTCGTTGATAGCTCCGGCATACTGCCGCGATGGATATTAGCCCAGAAATCATCATAGGCAAGATCGCGAGCGTTCTTTTTGCGGGCGATGAAGTATTCGTCTGTCGGTATAAATGGCTCGGAAAAATCAATGCCTTGCTTTTCGCGCAGGGATAATCCAAGCAGTGTGAGCAAACCGAGCCGCCCCGCCAAAGATTCGCTGACTTTCTCCATCAATTGAAACTGCTGCGAACCGGACAGGAAAAACTGACCCTTTCTTTTCTCCCGGTCAATGATCATTTTGATTTGCGGGAAAAGATTCGGCGCGTATTGGATTTCATCGACGAATACAGGTGGCGGGTTGTCTTTGAAAAATGTTCCGCTTTGCTCGTTTGCGGCGGCAAGCAACAGCGGGTCGTCCAATGTAACATACGCAACTTCGCTGGCAACTCTTTTGAGCATCGTGGTTTTACCGACCTGGCGCGGACCGGTGATAAGTACTGCGCCGAACATCGCCGCAAGTTTACGAACCGATTCTTCCGCGTGTCTGGTTATGTACATAGAATTCACCTCATTTAGGCTAATGTAACATCCGATGTTATATTAGCCTAAAAAATACAGAATATCAATACACTTGCTTGTACGGGGTGCCTGCTGCCTATTATCAAAAACACCAGATAATAATTATGCCCGCCGCACCTGGCCGTCCCGGTTCACGAAATGCAGCAGCGCATTTTCCGGATCAATCAGCCGGCCAGCCTGGTCCGCGCTGATCATGCCGTCCTGGGGGATGCCATAGCCGTCGGAACCGGGGCCCAGCAGACGCAGGGCGGTTTTCAGCTCTTTCCAGTCTTCATC
>CAZTDA010000480.1:0-2081 GCA_964612155.1 uncultured Eubacteriales bacterium
GCTTTGCGCCATCGCGTTCACCGGGTTTTACTATGGTACAGACGGGCGGTTTTTTAAAGGCATATTCGGTAATATCGGTGATAATTGCAACGTTGTTACCGATGCGACTTTTGAGGATGAAGTGATAAAATCAAAATTACCCGTGCTTGTGGTGTTTTATTCGTCTCAGTCTAGTGCGAACAGAAACTTCTATTTGGTAGCATGGGACACAGCAAGACATTTTGATGGTATCATTAAGTTTGCATTTATAAATGTGGACGAGGCACCAGAGGCGACCACCAAAAACAACGTCAAAGTCACTCCGTCCTGCCTTCTCTTGAAAGGCGGCACAGAGATTTCCAGGAAAGAAAGACTAGGCCTTATGACCAAAGATGAGCTGTACGATTGGGTGAGTAGTTGGATATCTGCGTTAAATAGGATGAGCTGAAATTACAGGAGGTATCAATATGGTGCTAAAAAAGAAAAAGCGCATCATTTTCATCGGTGCCGCTATTATAGTTGCCGCGCTAACGGTGGTGCTGTTTGCGTTGCTGCAAGAAGAAAAAATGCCCGAAGAGGATTTCAGTGAACTGACCTGGACAGAGGCTTTTGTGAAGCTGAACGAGACCATGAGCCGTCAATACGCCTTTACCGAATGGAAGGAAATTCACTGGCAGGCGCTTTACAACAAGTATCTTCCCCAAATAGAAGAAGCGCAGTACGAGGATTCATTTAAGGACTATTACATTGCCCTGCGCGCTTATATCAATGAAATTCCCGATGGGCATGTCCAGATGAGCCACGTCGCCGAGCTTGACGACAAATACATAGGCGGCGGTTTTGGCCTTGCGGTCGCACAATTAGATGACGGAAAAGTCATCGTGACCTGGCTTGACCCATCCGGGCCGGCTCAAGCCGCAGGGCTGAGGGCGGGCGACGAGATTGCCGAATGGAACGACCTTCCTATCACCAGTGCTGTGGAGGCGGTTTCCCCCCTCTTTGGCGCAAATTCGGCAACGGGCGAAGTCCTAAAACAAAAGCAGCTCGCCTATCTTGTGCGCGCCCCACTCGGCACAGACGTGAAGCTTACGCTCTCCGATTCTCGTTCGGTCGTGTTGACCGCTTACGATGATCAAAAGCTTTCCATCAAAAAGAGTTACCCCTTTACCGTCGTGTCAGAGGACAAACTCATGGATCTGAGGGATATGATTTATGGGATCGAAAACTCTGACCCGGAGCTGGAGGGTGCCGTCGAAATGGAGATGATGGACGCAAACATCCTCTACGTCAAACTTTGGGGGTTGATTGACCTCGACCCCAAGCAGACGGGAAAGCCCGTATCGACGCTGGGTCTGATGCGCGAGGCGGTTGCCTATGCCAATGAAAACCAGTGCGCCGGGATGATTCTTGACATCCGCAACAATGTGGGCGGACTGGATGAAATGGTGGCTGAAATGCTGGGCCTGTTCTATGCGGAGAAAACACTGTATGAGTATCAAAAATATGGAGACTCCGATGGTTTGACAGTGCTTTATATTGAGCCTGAGGCGCAGCGTTTTAGCGGAAAAATCATCGCGCTCGTCAACTCCCAATGCGTCAGCAGTGGAGAGGGAATGGCGCTCGGCATCAAAAATCTTCCCAATGGCGAAACGCTGGGTTTTTATGGGACTAACGGCTCGTTCGGCATGGCCGGTGCCAATATTATAATGCCGGCCGAAATCACGATAGATTATCCCTTCGGACAATCCCTTGATAAAGATAAAAATATCCAGCTTGATAGCCAAAACGGGATCGGCGGCGTCAGCCCGTGCATACGTGTCTCCATGACCGCAGAAAACGCCTTGCGCATCGCAAACGGCGAGGATGTAGAGCTAGAGGAGGCACTGCGGATACTTACGAAGCGCGAATAGCGCATAAATTCTTTCAAGAATAGTAAATGAATAGGCAGGAAAGCTTCCCTTACAACGGAGGGATAGATTGAATTTTTAATCTGATGCAATCCGGGAAGAAAATATGAGCAACATGGTCGTAACTACAGGGAACCCTCTCGAGCTGCGCTATCGCATGTCGAGAGGGTTCAAACCCACATTCCACACCCTTAA
>CAZTDA010000481.1:0-2078 GCA_964612155.1 uncultured Eubacteriales bacterium
GCAACAGCCCCGCCTCTTCATCGTAAGTATAGAATCCGATGTCACGCTGATAGTTTGTGTTTTTATCGTCGACAGGCTGACCAGCCATGACGAGGTCCTTCGTTCCGTCCGCATCGACGTCGCCGTAGGTCAGCGATACGCGGTTCAGGTTTCCGAATTTTGAGGTCCCAAGGTCGAGCGCACTGTTTGTCTGCAGCATGCCGGAGGTGCCGCCCCATAGAATACGGGCCTTGCTTGCCTCACTCTCAAGGCAAAGACCGGTATAATTCAGAGCGGACATTTGATAAATGCCCCCAAGCGATACCGCGTAGAATACGTTGTAAACGGTGCGGCCGTAAGTGATGCCCAGGTCATCCACACCGTCCCGATTAAAATCACCGGAGCTTAGCGAGACCATGTTGGGCACTGCGTATTGGGCAGCGCTGACGGCATAACTCCAAACTCTGTTCCAGCTGCCGATCGTGAGCCAGGCGTTTGCCGGAGAGTCGGAGGCTTTCTGGTATTTATAGATGTCGACTCTGGAATTGCCGTTTTCGCCCACGTAGACAGCGATTTCCGAAGTTCCGTCACCATCGTAGTCGCCGGATGAGATTTGCAACAGATTCTGCCAGGATGCATCCAGCCAGGTCTGAAATTCTCGTTGGGTGGTGCTGCCGGAGACGGTGTAATACGGGCTGATACCCCCGATTGACTTGGTTTCGCTGTATGTATTAGTGGCGTTATCATACACATAGAGAACAAGATCAGCCGTTGTTGACACTCCCAGAGGCTGACTTTTGATACCAACATAAGCCACTTCACCGGGGAGCCCATCCCCGTTGAAGTCACCCGCAACACTCGAAAACAGTTTAACGGCAGGCATGGAGGCCCCGCTCGTGCTGTAGCTGCCAAGCGCGGTGGGTGCGACGGTATTGTCGTTGTTTCCGAAAAGCCTTGTTCCGCCGGCAGTGGCCAGCAGGACTTCGAAGACCTGATTTCCTGTGGTCTTATCCCGGCCGAAGGGATTTCCGGTTGTCTCGGAATCAAAGCCCTCCGGCAGGTCGCCCGTGTCAAACCCGAGGGCGGCAAACACGTCCTCGGTGTTGTTCTCAAGCGTTGGGTTGTCGTTGCTGGCGGCATCTGCCTTCAAAAGAAACCCAAAGTCCGCCCCGGACAGTGAGCCCAGCACCAGCGAAAAAGCCATGAGCAAGCTGAGTACTTTTTTCATTTCTACACCCCGATCCATATGATTGCAGCTTATGTGAATGATAGTTTACTTACGATGCCAATCGGTTTGTTAAACCGGAAATCAGCTGAATAGATATCTATTTATTGTATTTTTTGCAAATTTACCTCCATATGAAACTGAGCAGTTATATTTTAATGCACATGTGCAGGAAACGCATACAGCAAGAAATTATTCGCCATTAATGTTATAATTTCGTAATATTTAGTGTAAAACACAATAAATATATAACTATTATATCTTCGATTATACAGGGCTCCACCGGGACCTATAATGCGCATTCCACCAAAACGATGCAATACGGCGAAAGCAAAGGCGAAAGTTATGCATTTTTATTTTATCATTAACGAGGCTTTTCTGTAAAGGTACAACCTGACTAATTTTCCATTTATTTTACCGTTTGTGTTAGCATAGAAATATTGTCGTTTGTATATCATCGCAACTTTGAAAAATTCATAGCGTGCACGAGAAGGCGGTAAGAAGTACAGCGTTAAAAATAACAACGTCCGCCCGCAATCACTGCGGGCGGACGTCAGACAGGCTGTACTCGGCGTTCTTTATGATATCGGCAAACATTTCAGATATTCAAAGAGATTGGGGAAGTCGCCACAAAGAATCTCGGCTGCGGCAATGATATATTTTCGGTGCCGCTCAACTGTTTTCCGATCGACACCGGTGCGATCACAAATGGTCTTCACCGGGAGTGTTTTCGTACTTTGCATTTCGGCCAGGAGTGCCGGTGCATCCCGCAGACATTTTATTCCAGCGGCACAGCTTTTCTTTGTCTTCTCGGTTTTCGGCGAACATGAGGTGAGGTCATAAAATGAGAAGCCGTATGCAGACAATATCGCGC
>CAZTDA010000482.1:0-2069 GCA_964612155.1 uncultured Eubacteriales bacterium
AAAATGCTATTCTATTATCATCGTGACCCACAACATGCAGCAGGCGACCCGAATCTCTGATAAAACAGTATTCTTCCTGCTCGGGGAGGTCATTGAATACGGCGACACCGAAACGATGTTTTCAACACCCAAAAATAAAAAGACCGAGGACTACATCACAGGGAGGTTCGGATAATGCGCATCAAATTCGACGAACAATTAAAGGCACTGAACAACGATTTAATTCTTATGGGTGCACTGTGCGAGGATGCAATCGCTTGTTCGGTCAAAGCCCTGTTAAACACCGACCTCACTCTCGCCGAAAATGCCATCAAAATCGAGAAGGACATCGACCAAAAAGAGCGCGACATCGAGGGGCTGTGCATGAAGTTGCTTTTGCAGCAGCAGCCGGTGGCGAGTGATCTGCGGCTGATTTCGTCTGCTTTAAAAATGGTGACCGATATGGAGCGCATCGGCGACCAGGCGGCGGATATTGCCGAACTGGTGACCTATGCCGACCTCTCCGAATCCAAAAACGACGTCCACATTGCGGATATGGCCAAAGCGGTCATCAAAATGGTGACCGACAGCATCGACGCCTTTGTCAAGCACGATCTTGAACTCGCGCAGTCGGTAATCGCCTATGACGATGTTGTAGACGAACTTTTCCTGATCGTTAAAAACGACTTGATCGATATGATTTCTCAACACAAACAAAGCGGTGAAGTGGCACTCGACACACTGATGATCGCAAAATACCTCGAGCGTATCGGTGACCACGCCACCAACATCGCCGAATGGGTGGTCTTTGCGATCACAGGCAAGCATGTGGGAGAGAACGATTAAAATTATGTATAAGCGCCGGGAGGATAAAACAAATGATAATTGTTGTCGAAGATGACCGTGGCATCCGTGAACTTGTTGTATATACATTACAAAATACCGGATTCAAGGCCATGGGCTGCGAAAACGCACAGGAGTTATATACCGCTTTAAAAACCGAAAAGCCGCAGTTGATACTGCTCGACATCATGCTGCCGGGCGAGGACGGGATCTCCATTCTAAAGCGGCTGCGCCAAAGCGCCGCTACTAAAAAGCTGCCGGTGATTATGCTGACCGCCAAAGGTGCAGAATACGACAAAGTGATCGGGCTTGACACGGGCGCGGATGACTACATCACAAAACCATTCGGCATGATGGAGATGATTTCCCGCATCAGAGCCGTTTTACGCCGCGCCGAAGAAAACAGCGACGAGACCGCCTATACCGTTTCTAACATCACATTGAATGTCAAATCGCATCAGATCACGGTGAACAACGCTCCGGTCGAAGTGACGCTGAAAGAATTTGAGTTGCTGCGGCTGCTGATGAAAAACGCGGGTGCAGTTTTAACCCGTGACATGCTGCTTGAAAACATCTGGGGCTACGGCTTCGACGGCGAAACCCGCACGGTGGATGTACATATCGGCACGCTGCGTTCAAAACTCGGCGAGGCGGGAGAAATCATCGAGACCGTGCGCGGTGTCGGCTACCGAATCGGAAACGAAGCCTAGCATTTATGAATATGGCGTAAGTAAGGTGAGATCATGAAACGGCGAATCTTTTGGAGCATATTTTTGACATCTTTTTTATTGTTAGCGCTGGCGGTAACAGCCGTCATGGGCGCTGTTTATAATCAATTCACCGACGAGCGCAAATCCGAAATTAAAATCGAAACGGGATATATTCAAAACGCCTACAGCGGCGGCGGTCTTGATTATCTGCGGAAAATCGGGATCACCGGCAAAAACCGCATCACCTTAATCACCCCGAGCGGTACGGTGCTTTATGACAGTTCCGTCGATGCCTCCACGCTTGAAAATCACGCCGATCGCCCCGAAGTTATTGCTGCTTTGGCAAACGGAACCGGCGAATCGACAAGGTCATCCGATACGCTCAGGCTAAGAACCTATTATTATGCGGTTTTATTAAACGACGGCAACGTTCTGCGCGTGGCAGCCACGATGAGAAGCATGGCCGTTATCATCGACAACATGGCCACGATGATCTTTTTAATTCTGCTTTTTGCGCTTTTTCTCATTGTTTTAACC
>CAZTDA010000483.1:0-2056 GCA_964612155.1 uncultured Eubacteriales bacterium
AATGATACCGGAGTAAGCGCCTCAGTATCATCAAAACGAAGTTTTTTGATTTACTTGAAACCTGTCTTGATCAGACAGTATACCCCTCGTTTCGGAGTTGCTTTAAAATCCTCAGGTATTGCAGCAATCTCTCATCCGACATGGGCGGGATGCCGCTCTCGGTGCGCGGGAAAAAGCCGCCGCCTTTGCGCCCGGTATGCACCACTTCGGTCACATGGGTTAAAAGTTCGTTGTCCGTCATGCGGTCGATGGTCGTGCTGATCCCGCCTAAAATCGTAATGCGGCTGCCCCATTTTTCCTTGAAATAAGCGAGGTCGTTGTTGTCCGACGGGCCGATCGGGTTGACGATATCCACCCCGGCCGCGACGATATCCTCCATCAGCTCCTGAATATGCCCGTGACTGTGAAAATGCAGATAACCGCCTTTTTTGTGGCAGAGATCGGCCAGCGCCGAGAGCCACGGAAACACATATTCCATGAACAGCGCCCGCGAAAACAGCAGCGAAGTGCCGCTGCCCAGATCGGAGATCGTCGCAACCGCGTCAGCCCCGCAGTCGAGAACCAGTTCAGCGGTTTTGAGCGAATATTCCGTGACCAGATCAAACATGCGGTGCGCGGCTTCGGGTTCGGTGATCATCCACATCAGGCCGTTTTCAAAACTCGTCAGGTAATAATAGATTGAAGCCCACGCGCCGATCACATGGCCCTGCACAAAATAGCCCGCCGCGTGCATTTTGTCGATTTTGCGCTTCAATTCCGCCCGATAATCCGGATCGTCTCTGATCGGGGGCATGGAGAACGCAAACGCGTCCTCGGGGTTGTTGATGGGATAGCGGGTCGCTTCGCGGCAAAAAGTGGGCTTGTAGCTTTCGTGCCAAACCGCTCCGGTCTCGTAGCTGTAAATATGCTCGTTCTCGTTTTTGGAGAGGGTCGTCCGCTTGATCTCCAAGTCCAGATCGACCGCCGAGTTATCGAAAAAAGCGGCGATCATCAGCTGATCATTGACTTCATCACCCGTCAGCTGCGGGAAAAAATTTTGAAAACCGGTGATGTCCATCGGCTGTTCGCCCAAGCTCGGGATGATCTCCACGGGCTGCCGCCGCAATACGGCGATGACGCGTTCTTTATGTGTCATTGTTCTCTCCTGATTATTTTATAAAGTATCGGCAAACCACTGTGCGATATTGTCGATAAATTGCCCGCAGTAGGCGTGCGATTCATGTTCCAGGCGGAAGGTCACGTTTTCGCTTGCGCCGTACAGCGCGTAGATGTTCTCGGCCATTGTCTTCACTTTTTGCAGGCCGGAATACGGCCAGTGCCGATCAATGATGTTGTTTTGAACGAGCAGCGGCCTCGGCGCAAAGCAGCCGTAAAGGTGCTGCACATCGCAATAAGAGAGCAGGTCGAAAACGAACGGGCTTGCGCCGCTCCACCCACCCTGCCGGCTCGTATATTCAAGCGCTTCCGCCTCGAGCGTCGTGGTGCCGCAAAGCGGGGCAATCGCTTTAAAATCTTCGCACACCGCCGCCGTATACCATAACACAATGCTGCCCTGACAAAGTCCCGTAATGCCGATTCGGTCGGGGTCGAAGTCCGTACGGTTTTGTATGTAACGCAGGACGGCCAAGTTGTGCGCAACCCGCAGACCGACGTCGTTTTTGCCCAAGATGATCGAGAGCGCGGCGGCGTTGTCGATGTCGGTCGGACTGTCGGGTCGCTCTCCGCAGCTGCCTGTGCCGGTGTATTCGACGGCAGCGGCGGCAATCCCCTGCCTCGTCAGAGCGATGCACATATCGGCGATATCCTGAGCGCGCTTTTCCTGCATATAACCCGGGCACACCAGCACACAGGGGAGCGCGCCGGAGCGCCCTGCGGGCAGATAAAGATGGATTTGGACAAAATAGTCGTCATCGACGCAGACGTCGATTTCCTCCAGCACCGCGTCATCGCCGAGATTCAGCCGTGCGGTGACTGCGTCAGGTTGAATTCGTGCGGGCTCGGCGACGGGGAGGATCCGTTTTAACGACGGAACCAAATCGGCTTTGAAGCGCTCCCA
>CAZTDA010000484.1:0-2051 GCA_964612155.1 uncultured Eubacteriales bacterium
ATTCAAACAATGACGACGATCCCGCACTTCATTAACTGGGTTGTCATCGGCGGTATTTTCAAAATTCTGCTCGATCCCGATTATGGCTGGATCAACAGCTTAATCGTCAAACTCGGCGGAGAAGCCATTTACTTCCTTGGCGATGCCAAATGGTTTCCGTTCATGTATGTTTTGCTTTCACTCTGGAAGGGTGTCGGTTGGGGTACCATTTTGTACTTAGCCACAATGGCCTCGATTGACCACTCGCTGTACGAGGCGGCTGCGATCGACGGAGCCGGAAGATGGCGTCAGACCTGGCATGTAACATTGCCTGCTTTGAAAGGTATCATCCTGCTGCAGTTGATCATGTCTTTCAGAAGCATTCTCGATTTGTTCGATTCGATGTTTATTTTAGCAAACTTGTCAAACCGCGACGTTTCACTCGTTTTGGATACCTTGGTTTACTATACCGCTTTCGGCTCGGGCGACGGCAATTTCGGCCTCTCTTCGGCGATGGGTATATTTAAACTGGCATTCGGCGCGGTGATGACCATCATCGTCAACGAAACCGCCAAACGGCTTTCCGACGACGGCCGCGGAATCTTTTAAGGGGGAGAGTGAACTATTATGCTGCGTTCTAAAGGCGAAAAAAGATTTGGTGTTGTCAACAACGTATTAATGGCACTCTTCTGCGTCTTCTTTATTTTCCCGATCCTGTTTGTCATTAAAACATCACTGGATATGTCCACGGCCACCATTGATCTCTCGCTTTTGCCGAATCATTTCACGACGATGTTCTACCAGATGATCGTCATGGATTCCTCGGTTTACCGTCCGTTTTTAAACAGTGTTTTAATCACGGTAGTCGGTGCATCGGGTGCTATGGTTCTCAACTGTATGGGTGCATATGCGCTTTCCAAGCGCACATTGCCCGGCATGATCAATATGGTCTACTTCATGATCGTCATCCCGATGTTCATCAGCGGCGGTATTGTGGCAAACTTTTTGCTCATTAAGTCGTTGGGTTGGTTTAATACCTACCGCGTTTTGATTATACCCGGTATACTCAGCGCGATGAATATGGTTATCATCCGAAATTATTTTTGGTCCTTGCCCAAATCCCTGCTTGAAGCGGCCAAGATCGACGGCGCGGGCGAATTAACGGTCTTTACCCGAATCATGCTCCCGCTCTCCAAGTCGGTCATCTCGGCCACCACGCTGTTCACAGCAGTCGGTTACTGGAACCAATACATGCCGTCCATTCTGTACAATCAGAACCCCTTGATGAGAACATTCCCGGTTAAAATCCGTGAAATTTTCTTCGTCAACTTCGGACCGACACGTATTAACGAGTTGAACGACCAGTTGAAAGCGATGGGAATTAACAACATCGGCGCAGGTGACTTAAACCCCGACGCACTCGGCGCCGCTATGACCATCGTGGCATTCCTGCCGATTCTTATCCTGTATCCGTTCATGCAGAAGTACTTCGCGGCAGGCATGCTCAAGGGATCCATCAAGGGTTAAAAAACAGTAATACAATTTGAGTAATTGCAAAACAGGTGAGACGTAAAGTGCTCACCTGTTTTTTGTTTTATAATTCTGTAAATACTTTGCGGCAGGGATATTAATGCGCTCAATCAAAGGATAGATTAAATACATAAAGAGCCAAACTTTTTGTCTCTAATATTTTGCGGCGAGAAGATGTCCAGACAGAAATTTCTTGCATTCCTCACAAAACAAAGGTATAATATCTTCACTATCCGAAGTACGGAGAACGCTCGGAACGGAGATAAATGATAAATGGAAGATTACAAAAAAGAGTTTTACAAAAAGCTTCCGGAGGATATGGATCACGAACTTCAGGAACAGTGGAAAAAATATTTCTTGCGTAAAGATGCGATTTTGGTCGGCATGTCGCTGTTGATCTTTTTAGCGGCACAAAATATTTTAGGTATCGTATCTGCGATACCGGCGCTGTCCATGGTAGGAGAATTGACGGATCAATTGATTCAAACCGCCATTTACGTGCTCAGCATGACTATCCCGTTCTTTATTTTGTTTTTTGTTTC
>CAZTDA010000485.1:0-2048 GCA_964612155.1 uncultured Eubacteriales bacterium
TTCAGGAAAATAGAAGACGCTCCACTGGATTTTGCCCTCAAGCCGTTTGATTTCTGCATCAAATTCGTATTTCATTATTTTTAACGCCCTCCGTATGACCGCGTTCTTTCCCGTTTCCGCCACTTTTATAAAACCGACCTTCTCATATAACCGCATGGGACCTCTACAATCCCATTCGTACCGTGCATCACGCAATACGGGGAACCCTTCGACAGCAGTAAATCCTTCTGCTCTCGCATCGGCTATAACCCGCTGTAAAAGCGCGGTCGCAACGCCTTTCCCGCGATATTCGGGAGCAATCTCAAAACACACCACAGCTTTTTCTTTTACTTCAGCCGACGCATGGAAAGGTACATCGTCATAGAACGGTTCAGCGGGATAACTCGCTCTATCGTTGGCGTTGCACCAACCGATCGACTTTCCATCAACATATGCCAAATAACCCCGCAAAACACCGTCTGCGATTTGCCGTTCGGCAACTTTTCAAGAAGCGGGGCCGGGATTTTGCTGTACCTCTGGATTGTCATACGCTGCTTGATACTGCTGTTTGGTCATTTGATAGACTTGGCAATAGCACCGATATGGGGAATCGTCCGTAAACGCCCGGTTTTCAAAAAAATCGAAGTAGTCATCGGCAAGCTCCGGTGTAAGCGGTTTAATTGTGATGTTCATGTTCTTTCCTCCTTCGGTCGGCTGCGGAAATTCAAGATATTTCCGTCAGGGTCTTTGAATTGAAACGACCTTGCACCCCACGGGTGGGTAGTCGGCTCTTTGTGTGGCTTAATGTCTAGTGAAAGCAGGCGTTGATACTCTGTGTCCGTGTCGTCTACATTGAAACTCAAAATCGCGTTGCTCGCGCCATCCGCATATTCATAATAAAAATCCGAATTGTTTGCCAATAAGAAAATTATGTGCAAACCCCCGATTTTTAATGTGGCGTGCCATTCGTCGCCTTCTGCTTGGCTGCCGAAAACGGTTTCATAAAACGTACGAAGGCGCAGAACGTCGTTTGTGACAAAGCAAGCGTCGGTGAATTCTATGTTCATATCGTTAAACTCCTCCCAACTTGTTTCTTCATGTGGACTAAATGGTCATTCCGCTCCGCCATAATGGCGTAATTAACCATATCGAACATCCCGTTATTACACCTTGCTATTTGTCGCGCTGTTCCTTCAAAGACCATCCCACATTTTTGCATAACTCTGCCTGACGCCGGGTTTTCGTGTGCATGATTGGCGTAAACCCTGTTGAAACCTACCTCATTGAAGAAAAAGCCGATGATCGTTTTAACCGCTTCGGTCATTAAACCTTGATTCCACCAATTTTGTCCAAGTTCGTATGCCAGCTCGATTTGGGATATGCGTTCGTCAGGTTTTATTCCGCTTACTCTGCCAATTACTTCGCTTGATGATTTAAGTTGTATAGCCCAACTATACCAGTTGAGTTTTTCATACCGCGCAAACCAACTATTGGTAAATATGTTGTTGAGGGTGTAAACTTCATCAAGACTGTCCATTGGTTCATAATTTGTCCATTTCCAAACATCAGGGTCGCTCCAGCAATTATGATAAATCTGTTCGAGGTCGCCCTTTTCAAATCGCCGCAGTATTAGCCGTTCTGTTTCAAGAGTGACCGTACCTTTATGCTTTATCGCCAAGGGCTTCCCTTTATGTTCCCGATCTTTCAAAACAATTCCATCCAAGTCATGCCCAATCCCATAGAATTTTCTATAATTATGCGGGATGCTCAGTGAATCCAGGTGCAAGCGTAAAATTTCATTATCGCAATACAATACATCATTTGTTCCGATGTGAAGGTTTATATCCAATTCGCCGCGTATTTTATCCGCATTTTGCCGTACCAGGCATAAAACATTTCCTTCTTCCAAGTGTCTTTCTTCTCTCATCATATCTTTATATAGCTCGGTGGCCTTCTCCGGTGCAACGCCCACAGTCCCGGATCCCTTGTGATAATAATGGTGGTATGTACCCGCATAAGCCGTCACCGCAGCAAACAATTCGGGATATTTGACGGCATAATAAAACGCC
>CAZTDA010000486.1:0-2033 GCA_964612155.1 uncultured Eubacteriales bacterium
CAAACACTTTCACGGCGGGGCCGGTCATTAAAACGCGTTCGTCGGTATAGTTGATCGTCAGATCACCGCCGCGCAGATGTACGGTAATATCTTTCCCTTTTTCGCAAATGCCGTTCAGCACCGCCGCAACCGCCGCCGCACACGCGCCGGTGCCGCAGGCCAGCGTTTCGCCGCTGCCGCGTTCCCAGACCCGCATGGCGATTTCGTTTTTGCCGACGGGCTTGACGAACTCGGTGTTCACACTTTCGGGGAACAGATGGCAGGTCTCGAAAATCCGACCCGTATGTGCCAAGTCAATCGAATTGATCTCATCGCGGAACACCACGCAGTGGGGGTTGCCCATGCTGACGCAGGTGATCAGATATTGAATACCCCGAAAGGTCTGCGGAGTCGCAATCGCCGTTTCCATCGGCAGCCGCACCGGGATTTTGGCGCATTCCAAAATGGCTTTGCCCATATCGACCGTCGCTCCGACGCAGACGCCGTCTTCAATCTGCAAGGTAAGCGTCTTGACACCCGAGAGGGTATCAATTTTAACGACGGGCTTTTTGGCGATTCCGGTGTCGTAGATGTATTTACCCACACAGCGGATACCGTTGCCGCACATTTTGGCTTCGGAGCCGTCCGCGTTGAAAATGCGCATTTTGGCATCAGCGATGTCACTCGGGCAAACCAGAACTACGCCGTCCGAACCGACCGAAAAACTGCGCGGGGAGAGCTCAACCGACAGCTTTGAGGGGTTTTCTACCTGCTGCTCAAAACAGTTGATATAGATATAGTCATTGCCGATTCCGTGCATTTTGGTGAATTTATAAATCATCTTGTACCTTCCTTTCGTGCCGTTCCTCCGTGTTTTTTATCTTATTTATCTTATTTATTTACCAGATCACTTTAGAAGCGATGTCTTTTTGCGCCAGAGCGATAAAGTCGTCAATCGGCATTGAGCCGAGGTCGCCCTCGCCGCGTTTACGAACCGAGACCGTACCCTCTTCGAGCTCCTTTTCGCCCACCACTAACATATACGGAATCTTTTGCAACTGTGCTTCGCGGATCTTATATCCGATTTTCTCATTGCGTGTGTCCAATTCGCAGCGAAGTCCGGCGGCGACCAGTTTGTCGTTGACTTTCTGTGCGCCGTCAAGTGTCTTGTCGGAAATCGGCAGCACTTTGGCTTGAATCGGAGCCAGCCACAGCGGAAACGCGCCTGCAAAATGTTCGGTGATCACGCCGATAAAGCGCTCAATCGAGCCGAAGACCACGCGGTGGATCATGACCGGGCGGTGTTTTTCGCCGTCCGCGCCGGTGTATTCGAGTTCAAAACGTTCGGGCATCTGCATATCCAACTGTAATGTTCCGCACTGCCAGGTACGACCGAGGCAGTCGGTCAGGTGGAAGTCGAGTTTCGGGCCGTAGAAAGCGCCGTCGCCCTCGTTGATGATATAGGTCTTGCCCATCTCGGTGATGGCTTCGCTCAGCGTATTCTGAGCGGAGTCCCAAGTCGCTTTTTCACCGATATGGTCATCCGGCATCGTCGAGAGCTCGATTTGGTAGGTTAAATTGAACAGGGAGTAGACCTCGTCAAACAGACGAACCACGCCCTTGATCTCATCCTTCATCTGCTCGGGTGTCATAAAGATATGCGCGTCATCCTGTGTGAAGCAGCGCACGCGGAACAGACCGTGCAGCGCGCCGGAAAGTTCGTGGCGGTGGACAAGACCGAGTTCGCCGACCCGCAGCGGTAAATCGCGGTAGGAGTGCGGCTCGGACTTGAAAACCAGCATGCCGCCCGGGCAGTTCATCGGCTTGATCGCAAAATCCTGCTCGTCGATGAGCGTGGTGTACATATTGTTTTTATAATGACCCCAGTGGCCGCTGGTCTCCCAGAGTTGGCGACTGAGGATGATCGGCGTGCTGATCTCGACATAGCCGTAGCGCTTGTGTACCTCGTGCCAGTAATCGAGCAATGTGTTTTTAAGCACCATGCCCTTCGGTAAAAAGAAAAAAGACTCATTGTACCGGCTCACTGATGAATA
>CAZTDA010000487.1:0-2029 GCA_964612155.1 uncultured Eubacteriales bacterium
CCCGCCTATAACGATTTTTACAAAGCCCAACTGACCGAACTGCTGACCGGCTACGGCGACATCTTCGAGGTCTGGTTCGACGGCGCCTGCGGCGAAGGCCCGAACGGCAAAAAGCAGGAATACGATTTTGAGGGCTATATCGAATTAATCCGCAAATACCAACCGAACGCCGTAATTTTCAACGACCGCGGGCCTGACGTGCGCTACTGCGGCAACGAAGCCGGAAAAGGCCGCCATGCCGAGTGGGCGGTCGTGCCGTATGAACTCTGCGACCGCGAGCAAACAGCGCCGACGGGCGATTCTGCAATCCCCGGGACAATGGGCTATATCCGTAATGAAATTCAAAATATCGGCGGGCTCGATGCAATTTTATACAGCAAAAAGCTCGTTTTCGCGGGCGCGGAAATTGACACCTCCATCCGCAAGGGCTGGTTTTATCACGCGCAGGAGGAACCGCATTCGCTCGAAAAGCTGTTTGATATCTACCTCTCCTCGGTCGGTTCCAACGCCTGCTTAAACCTCAATATCCCGCCGATGCCGAGCGGCAGATTCGACCCGCGCGATATCGCCCGTTTAAAAGAACTCGGCGATCTGATCAAAACCGAATTCGGAAGCAACATCACTGAAAAGGCAAAGATCGAATACACGTTCCTGAATGAAGACAAAACCCAGCTGCAAATTGATATCGCATTCCAAGAAGCGCTGCGCCCGAAGTATTTCGTCCTCTCCGAAGACCTCTCCAAGGGTCAGCGGGTCAGCTCGTTCCTAATCGCCGACGAGTGCTGGGACGGCAAATACCGCAATTTTTACGATGGAACCTGCATCGGAAATAAAAAAATCTGCGCAATGAGTAATAGCAGATGTTCAAACTGTACAGTACCCAAAGACAAATTCCGTATCACCATCACCGCATCTCGCGGCGAGATCTTTTTAAAGCACTTGAAAATCTACGCTTAGGAGTTCATTGTAATCATGAAAACCCCTCAGTCCAAGCTCACAAAAGTCATTCTGTGCGGTCTTTTCGCCGCTATTTTGTGTGTGCTTGCGATCGTCACGATTCCCATCGGGCAGGTGCCCATCACCATGGCATTGCTCGGCGTGTTTTTGACCGCCGCGATCTTGCCGCCGGTTTCGGCGACTGTCTCGGTGCTTGTTTATCTCTTAATCGGAGCAGTCGGCGTGCCTGTGTTCTCGGGTTTCGGCGCAGGGGTCGGCGTGCTTTTGGGCGCAACCGGCGGTTATCTCATGGCTTACCCCCTAATGGCGCTGGTGGTCTCGGGACTGTCTAAACTGTTCAAAGGCCGTTGGTACGGCTATTGGATCGGAATTATCATCGCACTGCTGCTTTGTTACGGACTGGGTACGCTCTGGTTTTGTAAAGTGACCGGCTATACCTTTATGGCTGCGTTGGCCGTCTGCGTATTTCCGTTTATCCCGTTCGACCTTGCCAAAGCCGCCGCTGCATTCGGGGTTAAATTGGCACTTCATAAAACATCGGTATTTTACCGTTAACAGAAAATATTTTGGTAAAACAAAATATTTCAAAATAATTTGCTTTTTTGTTGCATTATTTTACATAAAAGCGTATAATTTAGCCATACTATTTTTGGAGGTTTGTACATGTCCGAAATAAAAAATCCTTATCTGACAAGGGTTTATGCCGATGTATGTCGGCGCAGCGCAGGAGAACCGGAGTTCCTGCAGGCAGTCAAGGAAGTTTTAGAGTCACTCGAGCCCGTAGTTGCCCAAAAACCGGAACTTGAAAAGCTGGGAATCATCGAGCGGATCACCGAACCGGAGCGCTTTATCCAATTCCGTGTGACCTGGGTCGGGGATGACGGTAAGGTCTATGTCAATCGTGGCTATCGCGTCCAATTCAATTCAGCCATCGGCCCGTATAAAGGCGGTCTGCGGCTGCACCCCTCGGTTTGTGCAAGCATCATTAAGTTTCTCGGCTTTGAGCAAATACTTAAAAATAGTTTAACCGGACTCCCCATGGGCGGCGGCAAAGGCGGCTCCGATTTCGACC
>CAZTDA010000488.1:0-2023 GCA_964612155.1 uncultured Eubacteriales bacterium
CCTGTTCACAAAGGTTTTCGTTGAAAAAGTTCTCGGTTTCTGAAAACGAAGGATCGGAAATTACCAGACGTTTTGTTGCGTATATCCAGACAAGTAGGATGTTGTCTCTTAGGTTATTATGGATGAAGATGTGGTCGCCGTAAAACAGGGAGACGCATTCGCAACCATCTTGAAAGGTGGCCCGAATGATAGCATTAGGTGAATATAGCGGTAAAAAGGTCAGAATCACCCTGAAAACGGCCTCGTTTTTGAGGGCGTAGGGTATGACTATACTTCGGAGTTGGATAACGAACCATATGGCGCGTGCATTTCCATCGACAATGTTGAAATTCTCGAAAGCGAAATCAGTAAAGTAGATGTTGTTGACTGATGACGTTTTAGATTTATAACTGGATAATCTATGCGCACAAAGCACCTTAGCCGGGTGCTTTGTGTTATGCCCACGCGCGGCACAATGCGCGGCAGCCGGCGGACGCAAAAAGGAGAGCTTTCACAGGAAACCTCTTTTTCGAGACATATTTTCACCTCCCATTTATAGCATGTCATCAGACTGTCTTACGATACTTAAAATCGGCAATGAGCGCTGAACGGCTGGAAAGACCGGTCTTTTTGAATATATTCCCCGCATGGAATTTAACCGTGCTCTCGGTGATGAATAATGCGGCAGCTATTTCAGTATTTGACATCCCTTGCACGATAAGATTGAAAATCTCCCGCTCTCGGGGTGACAACTTAAAGCGACTCGCATATTCCTGCAGCCGCTGCTTTTCCGTTTCTTCTGCATGGATGATCGGGGAATAACTCTTTTGATAGAGAGAAAAGAATAGGGCGATTACAAGGGCGAAAACGACGCCCGAAGCCACAATAAGCGGCGCGCCGGTCAGAAAACTTGCGCCGAGTGTCCCTATGGCTTCTCCAAGCCGACCTACCAAAAGCCCTGCTACTGCAAGCCCGGGAAGCCCCCTCTTTGCTGAGATATCGGAAAACACAAGGATACGGTATGCCGACCAAAAACCCAGAAACAGATACGCGACCATCCACATTGCGGTCTCTCCAACAGTACTATTGCCGAGTGCCAGTGCCGCGAAGGGAAAAGCCAGCGCTGCCAAACAGAATATCGCGCCCCAACGGCGGTTTTTGTCGCTAGCAAGACCTGCAATGATGAGACCGAGCGCATAAAACGCACGTGTAAATTCTATATATACGCTGCCGGAAGCGCTCTTGAGTGGAAAAGAAAACCCAAGCGTATTCTCCAGCGACAGCAGAAAGAGAACTGCTGCAGCTATCCAGATGATTTTCTTACCGAACCCTGGGCTTAGTTGCAGGCTGTTGCCTTGCTTGGGCGGAGGTGTAAGATGCCGCAGAAGGATAAGAGATGCGGCGGCAAGTACTGTCACGGCAAAAAAGCTATAACTGCTCCAAAGAAATTTTGCGTCCATCGGCAAAGACAGAAGCCATGTTCCGATACTGCCGAAAGCATAGGCAGCACCAAACACGATACCGCGGCGCTGCTGTGGGATGTCAGTTGCCAGCCTTGTCAGATAGCAGCCTGATAGCACACCAATCGTTCCGTTCATGAGCACTCCGGCAGCGATGATGATTGGTATAGATGATAAAAATACGGCTGCCGCTGCGCAAACAACTGTGATTACAGTTGACCAGAAGGGAAGTGCACGACCGCCGGCGATCATGGGCCGCTTTGCGAAAAGAAGGCCGACAGCGCCGATGCCGGCCGCCTGCAAGACATAATAAACCCCACAGACCAGCAGATTGACCGTCCTCCCATCCAAAAACTGAAGCAAACGGTAAGCCTGCACAATATATGCTGTACCCGTCCAAAGAAAACCAAAACCGATCAGCGCGGCGAAATAGAGGTGTTTATATTTTTGTACGTGCTTATTGTCCTCCGTCATATTTTGCCTCCTTTCGGCAAATGAATCTTTATTATTTATACCATGTAGGGGGGGGTCAATTCCAAGATAAAAACCGAGGAATGAGGCAACCTAGACTAAAACTATACCCT
>CAZTDA010000489.1:0-2001 GCA_964612155.1 uncultured Eubacteriales bacterium
GCGGCAACATTTCGGAGCCGCTCTGCCGAAGGTGCAGGTATCGGACGAGGTTTGATAAGTAGGGGCGATATCGGGTATGACCCGACGTAATCGCCTGTAAATCATGTACCTTCTCGCGGGCGATTAAGGCGGGTCGCAACCCGTATCGCCCTTACTTTTTATGTTCGTTCCCGTTAACTCCTATTCCATCGCGGCGCTGCGCATGGCGAGGAAGTTTTCCATCGGCAAAAAGTCGGGCGTACTGTTGCCCGTGCCCAGCGCATACCCCGTCGGCGCGGCTTCGAGCATGCCTTTGCAGCGCTTATAAATCTGCTCCGGCGTCTTGCGCACCAAGAAGTCCAAATCCATGCCGCCCAAGATTGCAATCCGGTCGTGATACCGCTTGTAAAATTCTTCAACCGGGATAATTTTATCTTCATAGCTGTGCCGCGCGTCCACTTTAATGTCCTCGATCACATCTTCAATCACTTCCAGCGGATTGCCGCAGGAGTGCAGACCGACCGGGATACCGCGCTTGTGCGCCACTTCGACGATCTTTTTATGCCACGGGAACACATATTTACGCATATCCGCCGGCGACAAAAAGGTCTGGGTATTAAACCCCCAGTCGTCATTGTCCATAAACATGCCCACCGTATCAAACGACGCGCAGATCTCGTAATATTTCACCAGTCGGCTGCCAATGTTGGTCGAAATCTCCTCAAGCAGCTCGGGGTCGTCGAACAGCATCATGCAGATGTTGTCGTACCCGATGATCGCGTTCATATTTTCCAGCACACCGCAGGGCCCGCGCGCAATTAGCTTCATGCCGTCCGGCATCCAGTCCTTGGCTTTGGCAAGCAAGCTGTAATCGAAATCCTCGGGATTCGGCCACTTGTATTTTTCAAAACTCGCACGATCCTTGATGATACCGTCACGCATTGAAACGCTCTCGGCATGCGCCCGTTCGATGGTCGGGAACGCAAAGTTGCCGCCGACCACGCTGGTATAATCATAACCCCCTGCGGCGTAGGCCTTGATCATGGTTTTCAGCGCTTTTTCCGGATTGCCGTAAATCAGTTTTTCTCCGGAGAAAAACTCGATCAGCCGGTCGCTGATAAACAATTCAAAAAACACGGGGCGATCCGGTTTTTCGCGCCTCATCACTTTTTGCAGTTGGGAGAAATCGGGCTCACGCATTTTCATGTTCATGATTGCACCCTTTCAAGGTTAATTGATATTCATAAAGGTTTTTGCTGGAATCACGATACAGATTATAACATATCGCCCCGATTCTTTCAATATCCGCCGGAAATTTCGCATAAACATGCAAAAACGGAGCGCTTCAAGAGCGTCGCAAGCGACGCTTTGCACTCCGTCTTTCATTTTGAACTCTGACTTCAGAATTAAACGCCCAACGCCGCTTTGCGCATCGCCATGTAATTTTCAATGGGGATATAATCGGCAATGCTGTTGCCCGTGCCCAAAGCATATCCGGTCGGCGCCGCTTCGAGCATGGCGCTTGCGCGTTTGTATATCTGCTCGGGGGTGCTGCGCGTCATAAAGTCGATGTCCATTCCGCCGAGCACGCCGATGCGGTCATGGAAGCGTTTATAAAACTCCTCCACCGGGATGATTTTATCCTCATAGCTGTGCCGCGCGTCGATCTTAATATCCGTAATAATGTCGTCCATCACCTCGAGCGGATTGCCGCAGGAGTGCAGCGCTACCGGCATGTTGTGTTTGTGTGCAACCTCGGCGATCTTTTTATGCCACGGGAACACATATTTACGCATATCGGCGGGAGACAAAAAGGTCTGGGTGTTGAAACCCCAGTCGTCGTTGTCCATCAGCATGCCGACCGTATCATAAGAGGCGCAAAGATCGTAATACTTGACCAACCGCGTTCCGATGTTGGTCACAATTTCTTCGAGCAGATCGGGGTCTTCGTATAACATCGCGCAGATGTTGTCGTACCCGATGATGTTTTGCATATTTTCAAGCAGACCGCCCGGACCGCGC
>CAZTDA010000490.1:0-2000 GCA_964612155.1 uncultured Eubacteriales bacterium
AATGTAATCCGATACGGGGTGTTGCCAAGGGGTTTTTTAATGATCTATGCATGCAGGGTTCAGGCCGATTGGCTGATGGCAGAGTAGTGAGTTTTTCATCAGAATGTGAGTGTGCTGCGGCATGCCCCAACGGCAGTCGCGTTTGTTTTGATGTGCTTCCGGCCCATAAATATCCGTGGGGCAGGGGGGCACGCGGAACTGCAGTCACTCCGCTGCGCACTTGGGCGGTTGATCCGCGTATCGTGCCGCTGGGAACGCCGGTTTATGCTGAGGAATGGGACGGTGTGTATATTCCCGCAATTGATGGCTTGGGCGGCTTCATGCATGACGGTTGTTTTATAGCCGATGACACGGGCAGTGCTATCAATGGCCGACATTATGATTTTAATGCCGGAACACGTGCCATGTGGAAAGAGCTGGAGCTGGTGGTTCCGACCAGAATTGGTTTCTCCGTGTTTGCAAACTCACCCAAATGCCGCTATCTCAAAGAAAAACAAATAGTTCAAAACAGCAGCACTAAGAAAGTCAAACAGACAAAAAGTTCCCGGAAGCAACGCCGCTAATTTTCTCACTTCATTCGAAACGATTTGTTTGACAATCACTTCAGAAAAAAATACTATACATTATACTTCTCGATCATTGAGATATGATGTACACACATTTACAATAACTAATGGAGGTTGCTATGACCGAAAGAAAAGAACGTCTCCAGATGACCGGATTTAAAGCTAATGTAAAGATTGACGGAACTTATAAGACTTTTCCGTTGGTTGACATTACTGAAGATGGTATTGCCATTCACGCTCCCGAGACTGTTACTATTAACAAGGGTGATCAATTTGAGATCCGTTATGACATTATTGATGAGCATTACGGCAGTTTTGATGTAAAGCTCAACCGGCTTGTCAAAAAAGAAGGTGTTGCCGGTACCGGCATAGTCATGCGTATCCAGAAAATTAATGAACACGAAAACCTGATAGGCCTGAAGATGGATTATGTTGAGGGTGAACAGAAAGAGGCCGCAGAGAAGGTTAAGAAAGCAAAAGCTATTATTCAAAAGCTGACGCAAACCCCCAAAGCCTATATCGAATTTGCCTTCCAAGTTGAAGAACAGGCACGTGATGCCCGTCTGCGCGGTTATCCGAAGTTTGAGGGTGTACTGACTACCGAAGATTTCGCTCTGCGTTTTCTTGTTGATGCTGAATATGAATTTATCTTCCTTGAAGGAGACTCTGTATCAATCCGCATACCGGCTCATTATGAGGGAAGACCTTATTTTGAATGCATGGGCACCATAGAATCAAATCACATCTTCAATATGTATAAAAATGCGATTACCGTAAAACTTGATGTGTGGGATAAGGCAGATCAGGAATTTGTTATCAATGTTCTTGACCGGCACAACCGCGAAAGCGAAGAAATCCTTAAATTTATGAACTAAATCATCCGCCTTCGGGCGTTCTAACATTATGCGGAACAAGTTTTTCTCGCTGGTTCTTATCTTAATAATTTCTTTTTCTGTTAGTGCAGCAGACAAGGTGTATGTGCTTTGTTATCATACCTTTAAAGGAATCGCAGATCAGTACGATGTTTCGCCCGATGATTTTGAGCGGCAGATTAGCCAGCTTGTGCAGCTGGGGTACCGTTTTGTGACCTTAGAGGATATTGCAAAGGGCACAGTCAATGGCAATAAGAACATTCTTATTACCATTGACGACGGTAACCGTTCACTGTTTGAGGTGTCAGAACGGGTTCTTAAAAAACATAACATACGGCCGGTACTATATATCTATCCGAATATTATAGGTAAAAAGCCTTATGTTATGACATGGGATGAATTGAAAGGCTTTGCAGAAAGAGGCTATGCTTTCGGAACACATGGCTATTTTCATGAGTTTATTAATAAAAAGCTCAAAGACAAAGATGAGAAGGCATTTAATACCGAGGTGATAAAGTCACGCGAGGTATTGAAAAAACGGTTGAATCTTGAGCCTCAAACC
>CAZTDA010000491.1:0-1996 GCA_964612155.1 uncultured Eubacteriales bacterium
CGCGGGAAAATCGGTTTTAATTGACTCTGTCAATGCGATTTTGGGGCAGAGAACTTCAAAAGACCTTGTGCGCTACGGCGCGCAGAAGGCCTTTGTCAGTGCGACTTTTTCCGAACTCTCACCTTCAATTATTAAAATGCTCAATGAAAACGGGTATGAACTCGAGGATAATGACAGCGATTTAATTTTATCCCGTGAAATTTCGGCGAGTGGGAAAAGCACCGCCCGCATCAACAGCCGACCCGCGACCGCGCAATTTTTACAGGAACTCGGAAACCGCCTGATCAATATCCACGGCCAGCATGACAACCAAAAACTGCTTGACGAGGATACCCATCTGGAGATTTTAGATTCGCTCGGGGAATATCCCGAAGCGCTCGCCGACTATCAGGCGGCTTACATAGCGCTCAAACGCGTGAAAACAGAACTTGAAAAGCTGCTTCAAAACATCAACGACCGCGAAGAACGGCTTGATATTTTAAAATATCAAATCAATGAACTGGAATCCGTACGACTTAAAGAGGGCGAAATAGATGCGCTGGAGGCCGAAAGGCAATTGATTTCGCACGCCGAAAAGGTTCTGGGAGCCGTCGAAAGCGCCCGGAATCTCATCGACGGAAACACCCATACCGACGGTATACGCGCGTCTTTGATCGAGAGCGCCAGAGAGTTGGATTCAACATCCAAGTATTGCGAAAATGCCGGAGCTCTTTCAAAGCGGCTGAACGAAGTTTCAATTATTTTACAAGAAATTTCATTTGACCTGTCCGATTTTTCGGATGGGTTGAATTTTAATCCCGGACGGCAGGCTGAAATTGAGGATCGGCTGAGTGTGCTGGACAAGCTGCGCCGCAAATTCGGCGACGACGAAAAAGTCATGTTAGCAAAACTGGCTCAACTAAAAACGGAATTTGACGCGTTATCTGACAGCGATTATCAAACGCAGAAGTTAAAAGGCGAATTTGAACGTGCTAAGCAGATTGCCTTTACAAAGGCAAAAGCGCTTTCAGAACTGCGCCGCGCCGCGGCCGCCCGGTTTATGAGCGCGGTCGCGCAGGAACTGGCCTTTTTACAAATGCCGAGTGTCAAACTTGAAGCAAATTTCGAAAAAGTTTCACTCAGCAATTCGGGATATGATCAGGTGGTTTTTTTAATCTCTGCTAATGTCGGCGAACCGCCCAAATCCATCTCCAAAATCGCCTCGGGCGGTGAATTGTCGCGCATCATGCTGGCTATCAAGAACGTGCTTTCGACCCACGACGATATTCCGACCTTGATTTTTGACGAGATCGACGCGGGCGTCAGCGGCAAAACCGCCGCAAAAATCGGTGTCAAGATCAAACAAGTCTCGAATAACCGGCAGGTTATCTGCGTGACGCACCTTGCGCAAATCGCCGCTTTTGCCGACAGCCACCTTTTGATCCAAAAGTCAGAAAACGGGACCGACACGCGCACCACGGTATCGATTTTGGACAGCGAGGGCAGGGTGGACGAGCTTGCCCGCATCCTTGGCGGGTCGGAAATCACCGAGACCACGCGCAGCAACGCCCGCGAATTGATTGCGCAGGCGCAGGTTGCGCCTGCATAGGAAAAAACCGATTGAATTTTCCGCTGTTTTTTGTTATACTGTCTGCATACCTTTGTGAAGGAGTCCGGTTATGACACTTTTTGAAGAACTGAAAGCCCGGGAACTTGTGGCGCAAACCACCGACGAAAAATTAATCGCCGAAAAACTTGAAAAAGAATGCGTCACCTTTTATGTGGGTTTTGACCCGACTGCGGATAGTTTGCACGTCGGCCATCTGCTGGCAATCGTCTCGATGGCGCGTTTGCAGCGGGGCGGGCACAAGCCCATCGCGTTGATCGGCGGCGGCACAGCCATGGTCGGCGATCCCTCGGGACGCAGCGATATGCGCCAAATGCTCACAAAGGAACAGATTGAATATAACGGCAGCCGTTTTGTCGGCCAGATGTCTTCGATTTTGGATTTTACGAG
>CAZTDA010000492.1:0-1995 GCA_964612155.1 uncultured Eubacteriales bacterium
CACGGCAAAGGGGCTTGCAATGGGCGCGGATATCGGCGCGATTCCGGTGTCGTCGTTAGCAGCGTTGGCCGAGAACGGGGCGGGGGAGAACACACTGCTCTGCCCGGTCTTCGACGCCCGCTGTGGGCAGGTGTATAACGCCTTGTTCGACGATTCGGGACGGTTGACCGAAGACCGCGCTTTGACCATCGTCCAATTGCGCGAAGAACTTGCGGGCAAGCCGGTGTTGTTGTTCGGCGACGGCGCAAAGTTATGTTTTGAGCAAATCCCGAACGCCGTCCTCGTGCCGGAAAATAGACGTTTTATCATCGCAGACGGCATTTTAACCGCCGCGCAAAGAGAAACCCCGGTTGATTTTGAAAGCATCACCCCCGTCTATCTGCGTCTGTCGCAGGCGGAACGGGAAAAGATAAAAAATGAAAATTGTTAAAGGAAGGTCATTATGATTGTTATCGCATCGGACCACGGCGGATTTGAACTCAAAAACGCCATCGGAGCATGGCTCAAAGAAAACGGTTATGAAGTCATCGACTGCGGCACCAACTCCTCCGAGTCGGTGGATTATCCCCTCTATGCCAAACTGGCTGCTCAAAAGATTATCTCGGGCGAATGTGAGCGTGGGATTTTATGCTGCGGCACCGGCATCGGCATCAGTATCGCCGCCAACCGCTTCAAGGGCATCCGCGCGGCGAACTGCGAGAGCATCTGCAGCGCAGAGATGTGCCGTCGCCACAACAACGCCAACATCCTCTGTTTAGGCGGCAGAACCACCACCTTTGAACAGGCAATTGAGATGGTAAAGGTGTTTTTAAACACCGGCTTCGACGGCGGCGAACGCCACGAGCGCCGCATCAGAATGATGGACGAACAAACCCTTTAATAATTCAAATACAACTGAAAGCGAGGTTTTATGCCGAATCCAATGGTTCACCTTTGGCTGGCGGAACAAATCTGCAGTCAGCTGCCCCGGTATAAACACCCGGATTTCTTTTTGGGCTGCATCTTGCCCGATGCGGTTTTGTCCCGAAAAGGCATTACCGAACAGGACAAATGCCTCACGCATCTTTTAAACTGCCGCGAGACCTGGAAAGAGGATGTACTGACCGCCTTCCGCAAGCTCAAAACGCCGTCTCTGCTTGAGATCGGCTATTATACGCATATTCTCACTGACATCAAGGCCCGTATTTACATGCGGACCTTTTTTGATGCCCATAATGTCCCGCATGAACAGCGTGAAGAGTACCATCGGCAGCTCATACCGTTTGTCAACCGCAAGTTATTTGAAAGCGAGCAAAACTATTTCGATTGTGTTTCCTTCGCAAAAAAATTCGAAGTATTTGAATTTCCGTTCGGAATCACTTTGGATGATGTAAAAAGTGATTTTAGTTATGCTTATTGCATTTTCGAACTTGAAAAAACAAAAGTAAGTGAGCGTGATCTTCCGTTTCAACTGCCCGATTTTCGGGAATGGGGAGCGGAATGGATTACATCTTTACGGGAGGATTTATATGGACTGTAAATTACTTGTGTTCGACCTCGACGACACGCTGCTGCGCTCCGACAAAACCATCTCCGACGCAAGCGCCGATGCAATCCGGCGGTGCGTACAGGCGGGCATGAAAATCGCCTATATCACCGCGCGTTCGCCGCGCAAAGTCGGGCTATTTTTAAAAGACCTGCCCTGTGACGCGATGGCGCTGTATAACGGCGCTTTGGTCTATGTCGGCGGCGAACTGATCGGCAGAAACGTGATTCCATTTCCGGCGGGTATGCTGACCGTTCATAAAGTTCTTGAACGTTATCCCAAAGCCGCGTACGGCATTTATTTAGAGCCGTACAGTTATTTTAAAGGGAATTTAAAGACGATTGCAACCGGAGAAATGGTGCCCTGCACGATTGAACAACTGCCGGAATATGATATGCAGCGCATCCGCTTGATTTTCGACGAATACGACGGCTATGAAATCTCCGACTGCATCGAATCGGAGATGAATC
>CAZTDA010000493.1:0-1992 GCA_964612155.1 uncultured Eubacteriales bacterium
GTCGTCGTTGATATAAAGGCGCAAAATCTCACTCTTGCTCTCGTCGGCAAGTTGGAGACGGCGCAGATAATCGAAATAGAGCGGGATGCAGCGGACTGGGGAATAGGTGAATTCGTAACTGAGATCGCTGACATCCACCAGCGAGGACAGCGGCAAACCCTTGTTGTTTTTAAAGTTGACCGCCATCCCGTCGTCGAGCTGCGGCCATACCGAATCCATCACGCTCTCGTCGGCCTTGAAACCGATGTTGCTGTTGGTCTCGATGGATATGGTTCTACCCGCGTCGGCGGCGCCTTGACGGAATACTCTGAAGTAGCCGAGAATACGCTTAGCCAGCGGGATATTTTTGCACCACTCGGGGCCGTTTGCGCCGTCATACAACCCGCTTGAATGGCAGATGCCCGCGCCGCAGTCGTTGGTGTGTAAGTAAACATAATCGATCTCGGCGACTTCACAGAGCTTTTTCATGGCGCTGCGGTACATTGCAAGTACCTCGGGGTTGTCCATGCAGGGGCTGTAATAATAGTTTGTGGCGCGGCGGGGGTGGTCGCAGCGCGGACCGCGCCAAGCCGGATGATCGCGAAAAACCTCCTCGGGCAGATAAAACGGCTCGGCGAAATAAGCGGCCGCCTTCAACCCGTACTTTTTTAAGATGGCGCAGCGTTTTTTAATCAATGCAAAATTACGGTCAGCGTAATCCTGCGGAAGATAGCTTTTCAACTCTTTTGGGACAACGATCTTAAAAAGTGCGGAGTTTAGCATGCCCCAGTTGGGGTACGGATCGCTCATGTCGCGCTCCCAAATCCAGCGGCTTTTTTCGACCTCGGTCACAAAGATGTGGGTTGCTCCGGCTTTGGCAGCTCGAGCGGCATATGTTTCGAACTTTTTCAGATCGGTGATATCGGTGTTGATGGGCGTGATTTGAAAAATGGTCATTTTTTTCTTCATCGTGTAACCTCCGTGCGCAGTTGCGTTTTGGTTCATTGTAACCCGCGTGATGGTTAATGTCAATGCGAAAAATGTGCTTTAAAAGAATGTGAAAAATTTGAAAGACACAAAACCTTAACATAAAATGAACAGACAAAATATTAAAATTGTGCTATACTTGGCAATGGAAAACAACCGCAAATCTACCAAAAAAGTTTTCCATTGCTGTAACGAACTGGCAGAGGAAAGCGTCATATATAAGACCGGCGAAGCACGCCGGAAGAGAGGTGAGAATTTGAAGAATGGTTTTCAAATTCGTGTGAAAGGACGGCCAAAAGAATGGGAGATCTGGTGATTGATGTCAGCGGTCTGCGCAAGGTCTATCGGATCGGACAGGAAAAGGTCGTCGCACTCGATCATGTCGATATGCAGGTGGAACGCGGCACAATCTGCTGCCTGCTCGGAACCTCCGGCTCGGGCAAATCGACATTGCTGAACATGTTGGCAGGGCTTGAAAAGCCGACCAAGGGCACGATTACAATCGACGGAAAACGCATTGACCAAATGAGCGAAAAAGCGTTGGCAAAGTATCGGCAGGGCAACATCGGATTTGTGTTTCAAAGTTATAATCTGATCCCATCGATGACGGCGCTCGAAAATGTCGCATTGCCGCTGACCTTTGAAGGCGTGGCGCGAAAAAAGAGAATGAAAATTGCCAAAGACATTTTGACCAGCATGGGTTTGGGCGATCACATGAACCACAGACCCACACAGTTATCCGGCGGACAGCAGCAGCGCGTGGGTATCGCAAGGGCGTTTGTCTCTTCGCCGAAAATTGTTTTTGCGGACGAGCCGACCGGGAACCTCGATTCTAAGACCACATCGGAGATTATGGAACTGATCGTGAACGAGACTCGAAAAAATCACGGCACCATGGTGCTCGTCACCCACGATAAGGACTTGGCAAAATACGCCGATCGGATTTATCACGTCCTTGACGGCAACATCCTCCGCGTTGAAAAAAACATCCATCCGCAGGAACAACCGGCGGAAGTATAATAGAGA
>CAZTDA010000494.1:0-1990 GCA_964612155.1 uncultured Eubacteriales bacterium
GGTTGAATGGCTTTTTTATAACCCTGCGACTGCATTTCGTTGAACATCAATGCCAAAACGATCGGCGCCGGGAAGTTGATGACATAACCGAGTGCGGCGTACATGACATTGTTGCGCAAAGCTAACGGGAAATCAGTCATTCTCATTAAGCTGAGCAGATTTTCTAAACCGGACCATGCTTTGAAGCCGGCAGCAGCCGTGTAATCACAGAAAGCGGTAGCCATACCGGGCATTGGGATGTATGTAAAGACAACATACAGTAAAATAGCAGGCAAAATCATCAGATAGACGATCAGATCCTGCGGCGACAGCCCCCATGGCCTTGGCTCAACTTTTTGTAACGGGCTCCGGACTTCCTCGACTTCGGTGCGCGTTGCAACGCTCATATAGAAAGGCACCACCTTTGTTAGATATGGAACTTTGAACAGAATAGACCCTGTTCATCAATTCGTTTCCCATTATAACTGGTTTTTGTATATTTTTAAATGATACTATTTTAACATTTATGGTACTATTTTAACAATTTGCCATTTTCGTGTCAAATGCGTGTAAATATGCTTTTTTATAACCGAAAAATTTTCCTTTTCATTCAGATTATTTCACAAGAGTTTTTCGAAATATTGTTATAATTACTAAATATTATTAACTTATTTAATTGTTTTTGTAATGTGTTATTTGTGATCATTTGTGCAATATGCACAAATATCAGTCCGACCTCTGCCGAAACTGGTTGGGCGAGACCCCATAATACTTCTTAAAAATCCGAATGAAGTATCCGGTATCGTAATAATGCAATTTTTCGGCGATTGCGTAAATTTTAAGATTGGTTTCCATCAAAAGGCGCTTCGCTTCCTGCATTTTACAATCGCATACATAGTCGGTAAAGGCAATCCCTTCCGCTTGTTTAAAGACCTTTGAAAGATAATTGGGATGAATGCCGAGATATTCCGCCACATTGACCAGCGAAAAGCTCTCATAGACCATTTCCTGAATGTATCGTTTGGCACGCTGGACAAGTGCCACCTGCGAGCGATTTGATTCGCCGCCGGAAGAAACGACGATTTCGTTTTTACCGTACATCTCGGAATTTCGGATCATATCCAACAGCGTTCTGTAAGCCGGGAAAAAATCTACCTTGCCGTTAAACCGCTCCGAGATAAACACCGAAACCGAGATTCCGTTTTCGTTAAAGATCGATTTGATATCGGAAAAACGCGCCCTTAAAAGGTCCTCGTTTAACGATCCGCCGTTTAAAACAGCCGTCAGCCGTCCGCCGAAAAACATGATCACGACCGAAATGCCCGAAAAATCCCGTTTGATGCGCTCGGCCAAATAGCTGTAATAATATTCGGTGTTCGCTGCGGTATCCAACCCGCCGAGTTCAACCGAACAAACAGCGCCCCCGGTATAATCAAACCCGAGATCATAACGGTCTCTGAGCTGTTCGTACCGATCATCGTTATCACGTCCGAGCCCGGCAAAATCTTCGTTCAAAGAAAACGAGAGATATTCGGAGATGCTTTTTTTGGGCAATTCGATGGTCTTAAGCCCGAGGAAATACTTTTCGCGCATCTCATGGACCTTTTGCAATAAAGACATCTCGTCGACCGGTTTTTCGATATAATCATCGGCCTTGTACATAAACGACTGGCGCACCGCGTCGAAGGAGCTGTCACCCGAGAGCATGATGACCTTGATGCCGCCGTACTGCTGTTTGACAATCTTTAAAAGGTCGGTGCCGAGCATATCCGGCAGATGCAAATCCATAATGCACAGCTGGATAATATGCTCCTCAAGCCGGGTCAACGCTTCCTGAGAGTCGACGGCTTCATAGGTCGCAACGCCTTCCCCCGCACGCTTGCAGATGCTGCGCACATGTGCGCGGATATTGATGTCGTCGTCAACAATTAGGATATTAAACATCGTCTTCTTCCTCCCCTTCAAAGTCCTCAAGCTCATGCACCACGGGTTTGGGTTTTTCGACCGCCAT
>CAZTDA010000495.1:0-1979 GCA_964612155.1 uncultured Eubacteriales bacterium
GTGCAGATATCCCGACCGTTCACACGGATGGTCGGCGACGAAAGGAACCGATATTGTTCGGCGATCTCTGCAGTTTTCATCTCAGCTTTATTATATCCAACTTGATAACCGGCGAGCTCCAGAGCCGGAGTGAGCGTCAGCATCACCTCGTCGAGAATGTTGTCTGTGCCTATGCAGCGTTCACAGGTTTGAAGATCGAGATAGAGATAGTCAACGGTGATCTTCTTTTTAAAACTCGCTTCGCAGCCGCAGGAACAGGCAGGTTCTTGTGGGATTTGCGCTTTGTTCGGCGGTGTCCATCCGGTGTCGTCGCCTACATAAGTAATCGCGCCGACCGGGCAGCGGTTGCCGCAGCCGTGGCAGTGATCAACACAGTCCACCGGATTCTTTACTACGGGCGAGGGCGCTTTTGTCGTGTCGTATACGCCGTGAGGACACTTTGCGACACACAGGCCGCATTCCTCACAGGTCGAATAATCGACCACGGGATACCAGTTTTTTGCCATTTTGATTTCCTCCTAAAGTTTTATATGATGAGTGTTTGAAGCGCGTTGAACAGATAGCCGATCAGGATAATTCCGACCGTGCAGATGGCGATAAACAGCGCCAGCAGCTTGGGTTTGATGGCCTTGCGCAGCATGATCATCGAGGGCAGCGACAGCGTGGTAACCGCCATCATAAACGATAAGATCACACCGAGCTGCGCGCCTTTGACAAACAGAGCCTCCGCAATCGGAATCGTGCCGAAAATGTCGGCATACATCGGAACGCCGATTAGGGTCGCCAATATCACGCCGAAGGGGTTGTTGCTGCCGAGTGCGGCAGAAATCCACTGCTCGGGAATCCAGTTGTGGATCACCGCGCCGATGCCGACACCGATTAAAATGTACATAATGACCTTTTTAAAGGTCTCTGACATCCGTTCTTTCGCATAAATCAACCGGTCTTTTTTGGTCAGATCTGGGGATTCAATATCCACGCTTCCGGCTTTCAGGATAAAACTCTCCACATGTTTTTCCATATGCAGCTTTTCAATCAACGTGCCGCCGACAACCGCGATCACCAGACCGACCGCAACATAGATCACCGCGACTTTTGCGCCGAAAATGCTCATCAGCAACACCAGAGAGCCCAAATCGACCATTGGGGACGAGATCAAAAACGAGAATGTTACGCCGAGCGGCAAACCAGCTGAGGTGAAGCCGATGAACAGCGGAATCGAAGAACACGAGCAAAACGGCGTGACCGTACCGAGCAGCGCCGCGACGATATTTGCCCCGATGCCGTGAAAACGTCCGAGTATCTTTTTGCTGCGCTCCGGCGGAAAGTAACTCTGGATATAACTGATGATAAAAATCAATATGCACAGTAAAATCGTGATCTTGATCACATCGTATAAGAAAAACTGCAAGCTCCCGACCCAACGGTTTTCCAAGTCCAGCCCCAAAGCCACCAAGCCGCTGCCGATCAATTCATTCAGCCACTTCATCCCGAGAATTTGGTATTGAATGAAATCCCAGATGCTTTTTAACATTTGCCCGATATCCCCTCTCTGTCCATTTGACATATCAACTATTTTTGATGTATTACCCGAGAAAAAAGCCACCCGCTAGTAATTTACATGATTGGATGGCTCATTTTTTACAGCAATCGTCTTTGGTGCATGCCGTACAAGGCGTGGTCAATTCTTTTAATAATCCACCGGCTTGTGCGCTGCCCGTTTGGCTGATTTTATAATGCGTCCACTTACCTTCCTGACGACTCTCCACAATCCCCGATTCGACTAAAATTTTCATGTGATACGAGAGCGCCGACTGGCCCATCTCGAGTTTGTCGATCAACACGCAGGCGCATTTTTCGCCTCCGCGCAGCAATTCCAATATGCGCAGACGGTTTTCATCGCAAAACGCCTTAAAAACCTTTGCTTGTTCTTCATATTTGTTCTCCAAAAGATTCACCTCTCACATCAATTATTTTTG
>CAZTDA010000496.1:0-1977 GCA_964612155.1 uncultured Eubacteriales bacterium
AAAACGGTCTTGACATATTCAAGATACTTGGTATCCCCGGTGAGCTTGTATAAAATGGCGGCTTTTTTGGCGGTACCGTTTACCTTGTTGCGATAAGTGCCGTTCCAGGCATCGTTGGAGCGCCAGCCCATGTTTTCATATCCGCAGGCGGGGCAGAGCTGTCCCATCGGGACGTCCTTGTCAAATTTTAAACCCGTTCCGCATTTTTCACAGACATAATTATGTCCCCAGCCACAGCGGCGGTTGATGTCGTCGTGATAAGTCGCAATGAACGCGTCGACATCGTCTTTCATTTTATTATAGAGCTTTTCGGCCCAGTCATATTGTGCGATTTTTTGCTTAAGCGCTGTCAAGTTTTCGATATAAGCCATGATTTTACCCTCCGGAGTCAACGTAATGAGAATTGTGTTCATTTTATCATGACAAACCCCAAAAATCAACCTTTCAGTAAAACCACTTTCGTTTCAAAGCATTTAAAAAGTGGTTTTACCTAATGTGAAGCCACTTACCGCTTCACATGTTGATTTTTTTAAGTGGTTTCACCCAATGTGAAGCCATTTACCGCTTCATATGTTGATTTTTTTAAGTGGTTTCACCCAATGTGAAGCCATTTACCGCTTCATATGTTGATTTTTTAAATGGCTTCACTATGTTTGCCATAATAAAACGATTTTGGGCGTTATGTCTCACTTGAAATAAAAAACCGCGGGCGTTATAATAAAGATGTTATCTTTTACAGGGAGATAAAGAAAGAGATGAACGATATTAGAGAAAAAGCACCTCCGGCAGAACAATCGATGTCCAAATTTCAAATCATATTAGTCACGGTATTCCTGATGATCTTGTTGATTTGTGCGGGTATCTTGTTTTTGGACTGGTATGATGGCTATAAAAGCGAAAAAGAAAAAGAACAGTTGGCTTCACAAATGCAGAGTGCGGCGCAGCAGATTACAGCGCCCATGGGGGAAAATGACATTCTGCCCGCATTTAAGCCGTTATTTGAACGCAATAAAGACACGGTCGGCTGGATCAAAATCAACGGAACACCGATTGATTATGTGGTGGTGCAAACCGAAAACAACGACGATTATCTGCGCACCGCCTATGACGGCAGTTATAACCGCAACGGCACCATCTTCCTTGATTACCAAAGCAAATTCAACCCCAAGGGTAAAAACATCGTTATCTACGGACACAACATGAAAACGCAAGCGATGTTCTCCACTCTCGGCGAGTATAAGTCGGTCAAGTATTATCAGGAACACCCGGTCGTGGAATTCAATACGCTTTACGATTATTCGAAATATAAAATTTTCGCAGTCGTCTTGATGGATGCTTCCCCCGATGCTTCCTCTTCCAACAGTGAATTCAAGCTTTATTCCCAGTTTACAAACGACGATACTTTTAAAGATTATATTGAAACCATTCGCGCACACAGTTTGCTGGATATCGATGTCGATGTCAAAAAGGATGACTTGATCATCTCGCTGGTCACTTGTTCTTATGATATTGACGACGGCAGGTATGCCATCTTCGCCCGTGAAATTCGCGAGGACGAGAGCACCGATGTCGACACTTCGACGGCGAAACTCAACGAAGATGTCATCATGCCCGGTCAATACACGAGCTGAGTAATAAATATTTTTAAAAACGTATAAAACAGTTAAAACAAATGATCAAGGGCTCGGAGTAACCTCCGAGCCCTTAAAATTTATTGTTTTATCAGCCCTTCGGGCTTTAACTCATAGACCGTGTCGCAGACCGCAGTGAGGTATTTGCGGTCGTGGGTCACGCTGATAATCGTGCCGTCGTACTGCCGCAATACCTGTCGAATCACCGGGTTCGAGAGCGGGCTGAAGTTGCGGGTCGGCTCGTCGAGAATCAGCACGTTGCTGCCCTCGAGCGTCATTTTTAAGAATAACAATTTCGCTTTCTGGCCGCCCGAGAGGCCGCCGACGGTGCCGAGCATCTCCTCGT
>CAZTDA010000497.1:0-1976 GCA_964612155.1 uncultured Eubacteriales bacterium
GTGCCACTGTGGGCCTTGAGGACTCGCGCGTGCTTGCGGATAAGCTGGCGGTTGTAGGCGGGACGGTCACGTTTTTAAAGATGGCTTATCAATGGCAGTCAGGCGACAGCAACAAGAAGATATTGGAGGACAACATATTTGACCTTTGCGAGCTTGCGTTGTCGGGTGCTGCGATGGCCATACCGGCCTCCACCCTGCTGCCTGTTGCAGCGATGGGTATTTTCACCCTGGGTCTAGCGTATGAATATGTCCTCGTCCCGGCGTATCAGGATGACTCGCTGCAATATGCTTATCGCGCCTATCACGATTATTGCATGTATCCGAACATTGCCTATGATAAAAACCGCGCCAAAGCGCTGGCCGAAGGTGCAGCAGAGGAAACACCGTGGGTCTCGCTACAAGCCTACAACAACGACAAGAAAAAATGGGAATTGGTAAAAGGCGGCGCGATGCTGGAACAAAGCTTCTCAAACAAATGGAAGAACGCGCTGATGGATAGTTATACGCTTTATGTGAAAGATCCGAAGGCCATGCAGGGACGTATCGATGCGTTGATTGAAGAATATCTGGATGCTTTCTGGGCGCTTGAGGGCACAGAACAGATCCAGTTTGCAAAAGATTTTTGCGGTATTGACGAAAAAGACTGGCGCTGGCCTGGAGAAGTTGAAATCCGCCAAATGAAGGATGCGGTAAAAGCTGAGCTTATGCGGGATTTAAAGCCTGTCTTTGAGGATGTGCAAAAAACGCTATTGGAGGACATGAAAAAAACGCTGATCCGGGATACGGACGCGCTGGTCGAATACTTAAACACAGAGATCTCATTTGTAATTGTTGATCCGGATGCCAAAAAAGAAGGCTTTGAAAACACGCGTGTGGCAAAGGACATCATCCGGATTGAAACGGTTTCAGACAGCGGGCATAAAAACGACTGGATATGCCAGCCGGGAAAATGGTCGGGCAACGCTATATTTGCCTGCACCCTATATAATTACCTCAAAGAGGGCTGCCCGGCAGAAGCCTGTTTTTATAAAACCGAAGCGGATCTCAAGGCCGGCACGCCATATATGAAGGCGCCCTTCACCGTCACGATGCCGGTAACCACGATTACGCTGGGCCAGAAAGCAGGTTTTGAGGGAAAATACTCTTTGAGCACGCAGTTTATAAAAACGGGGGAATGGTCTTATTCAGACTCTGTCCAGGCAATGGAAGGTATCCTGTATCAGGCAAAGGATCTGGAAGTAAAGACGGACGGCAGTTTTTCTGTGACAGTTCCAGCAAAGACGGTCACATTAAAACATTATTACGCGGGTTCTCTGACGGATACCGCGGTCAGCTTTGGGACGATTACACTCAAGGGTCAGATAGACCCAAAAACTGGTGAAGGCACTGCTGATTTTTCAGGCTCAGCCACCGGATCATGGGTCTCGGGGTCTTATTCGGCGGAATATACAATAACGCTTTCTGGCAATATGGCAGTGGCGTATAACAGCAACAGAAACGGCCTGATTTTTACCAGCAGCCCTGCGGCGGGGCAATCCATAAAGGCTTCGGGCAACGAGGTGTTTACATGGAATCAGGAAGGCGAAAAGAAAGTTGATACAAAGAATATTGATGAAATGATCAATAATGCATTTTACTATGACAAGCAGCAGTGATGATAAACAACCACTGGGTTTGGGAGGGATTTTAGATGAGTGATTTCTGTGTCAAATGCGGCAGGGTTTTGTCGGATGATAGTATGTTTTGCGCCTTTTGTGGGGCCGGGCAGCCTGCCATGACCATTGCGCAACCGGACATAACACAAAATGCACTTCCGCAGCCGGGTAAATCCATACTTAGGCGTGTCGCCATAATTACGGCGGTAGCAGTTGTCATCATTTGTACGGCTTCCTACTTTTTGTTTTTTGCCGACAAACCGATGGATCAGCCTTTGACATTTGCAGCGTCCGCAACGCCGTCTGCCATACCGTCGGTTG
>CAZTDA010000498.1:0-1974 GCA_964612155.1 uncultured Eubacteriales bacterium
CGTACTTTGGGTGCTTTGTAAATGTTTGTATAAGCTGTACCAGCTAAAGCAGTACAGTTGGTTTTTAAATGATACATATAGAATATAAGTGAAACGTGCTTGCACAAGAGAGGGTTATACTTCCGAATTGCGGTTGTATGCAGAGATAAGAAACAAATGAAGACACTTCAAATCATTACGACCATCTTGATGGTCATAACTTCGCTGTACAGCGTTTATCATCTCGTGATCGGAGTAATGGGATTTCGAAAGCCCAAAACATATCAAAAAGCCGATTCCAAAACCAAATTCGCAATTTTAATTGCCGCGCGCAACGAAGAAAAAGTCATCGGGAATTTAATCGATGCGCTCAAAGCTCAAGATTATCCCAATGAACTTTATCGGATATTTGTCATCCCCAACAACTGCACCGATGCGACAAGAGCAAAAGCGCTTGATCACGGTGCGGAGATTATCGACTGCACGGTACCGGTGAAGAAAAAAGGCGATGCTTTAAAATTTGCCTTTGCCGAACTGGAAAAGAGCGGCGAATTCGATGCGTTCTGCGTTTTTGACGCGGACAATCTTGTCGATCAATCGTTTCTTTCAGAAGCAAACAATGCATTTTGCGGCGGCGCAAACATCATTCAGGGCTACCGCGACAGTAAAAATCCCGAAGACGGCATGATGGCAGGCAGCCATTCCATCTATCTCGGCGCAATGAACAAACTCTGTTTTCAAGCCCGCACGGTCAGCAATATTTCCTCCATCGTCGTCGGAACCGGGTTCGCGTTTAAAAGAGAAGTCATGGAAAAGCTCGGGGGATTCAACACCACCTCCGTCACCGAAGACCTTGAGTTTTCGGTCCAGTGCGTATTGGCGGGTGAAAAAATCAACTTTGTGCCGAAAGCTAAATTTTACGACGAACAGCCACTCGGATTCAAACAGTCGTGCATCCAACGTCAAAGATGGAGTTACGGCACCATCCAGATTTTCAGGATGTATGCAAAACGGCTGTTTGAATGTTTTATCAAAGAAAAAAACCTGTCGGCGTTTGACCAATTGATGCTCAACATTGCACCGTATGTACAAGCAATCGGGTTATTAACAGCGGTTTTAGGTCTCTCATTTTTACAGCACAGCATCCTCACCTGGGCCTGGTTGATTGTCAATGCCGTGACATCGTTGCTTTTATCCTACTTCGGCATCATGCTAATGGGTATCTTGTTCACCTTGGTGCTAAGCAAGCCGTCGCTGTGGAAACTCAGAAAAGGCATTTTGGGCTTTTGGGTTTTTATGATGAGCTGGGGTTTTATCACGGTCGGCTGCTTTTTTAAAAAGGATTTAAGATGGGTCGAAATCAAGCACGTAAAAAGCGTTTCACTAAGTCAAATCGCAAAATAAATCTTTAAGTTAAAGTCCTCTTTTTCCGCGTTGGAAAAAAGGGGACTTTTTTATAAAAACCTCTATCCAAAACCGACATCCCGTCACTTTAATAGCGTAAAAGGCCTTTACGCACAAACGGAGAACCAACATGGAGCAAAACGAAAAAATCATTCGGTTTATCGAGCCGATTTACCGATTCTGCTTAAATCGCCTGAGCGACCACGGCGAAGCCGAGGATCTTGCGCAGGAGATTTTGGTGCATGTGCTCGACGGCATAGGCAAATATGAAATTCAGTCGGTCGATGCCTGGGTCTGGCGCATTGCGCACAACCGCTATGCGCGGTGGATCGAGTCGGGAAAAATGCGCGCCGAGTCTGTGTCCGACGAGGTCTTATGCAGCATCGCAGACGAGCAAAATTTTGTCGATGAACTCGCGGTCACCGATGACTATCAATCGATTTTCACGGCGCTCCATACCCTTTGCGCCGAATACAGAGAACTTTTAGTCGATTATTACATCGGGGAGATGCCGGTGAAAGCGTTGACCGAAAAGTACGGACTGCCGCAGACCACCGTCAAATGGCGCCTGAACGCGGGCCGACAAAAGAT
>CAZTDA010000499.1:0-1968 GCA_964612155.1 uncultured Eubacteriales bacterium
TCGAGCAAAGAACGTCTTCTCTTCATTCTTTGTTTGCGGTGACGCCACCAAGAATATTGAAGTGATGTGCAAGACCAATCCCGATTCGATTTCGATCGACGAAAATGTCAACATTGTGGCCGCAAAACACATCGCCGACCACTATAATATCACCATCGGCGGAAATATTCCGCTGACCACCGTGATGCTGCACGGGACACAACAGGATAACATGAAATGCGTGATCGATATCCTTGACAGCGTTGAAAACAAGAACAACCTGATCATCGCTCCGGGCTGCGATATGCCGTACAATGTCCCGGTTGAAAATGCCATCGGCGTGACGCAAGCTGTTTCGCAGACCGAAGCCACGCGTAAAATGGTTGAGAATTATGTCGCTGTCAAAGATCAAATCGAGGTCATTTTGCCCGATTACGCCAAGCTGACAAAACCACTCGTAGAGGTATTCACGCTCGATTCGGCCACCTGTGCGGCTTGCGGTTATATGAAAGAAGCGGCGCAAAAGGCCAAGGATCATTTCGGAGATAAAATCGATTTTGTCGAATATAAGTTCACACTCAAGGAAAATATCGCACGCTGCGTCAAGCTGGGGGTCAAGAATCTGCCGTCGATCTACATCAACGGGCAGCTGAAGTTTTCATCGATCATTCCCAGCCGTGAGGAACTCTACGGTGCAATTGAAGCGGCGATGACAAATTAGGCGCGAAAGGAGTGCGTTAAAAATGATCGGATTATATCTGATCACCGGTTTTCTCGGCGCGGGCAAGACCGTGTTTTTAAAGGACTTTATTCGGCGCAATGCGAATATCCGCTTAAAAATCATCGTCAATGAGTTCGGCAAAGAGGGCATCGACGGCGCTTTGATCCGTGAGACAGGCGCGAAAGTTGAGGAAATCAGCAACGGCTCGATCTTTTGCTCCTGCCGCATTGACCAATTTGAAGACGCGCTTGCGCAAGCGGCTGCCGACAAACCCGACATGATTATGGTTGAGGCCTCGGGTCTGTCCGATCCGACAAGCATGAGTGCGATTTTAAAACAGGAACGCTTTTCGGAAATCGATTATCTGGGGTGCGTCTGTCTGGTAGATCCCAAGACGATTCGAAAAGTTCTCGCAGGGGTTCGAGTAGGCAATAACCAACTGGAAGCCGCTGATTTGGTGTTGATCAACAAGGCCGATACGGTCTCCGAACAGGTCTTGATCGATACGGAAGAATTGATTCGGGGACTTCGGCCCGGTGTACAGGTTCGCCTGACGACTTTCGGCAAGATCCAGCAGGAGTGGCTGGTGAATATCCGCAGCCGGAAAGAGATCGGAGTCCCCGCATATCATTTGAAAGATGTGGGACTGCAAAAGCTGATGATAAAAATCAAAGATTCAATGAGTTATTCGCAGCTTGGTGATTTTCTCACAGGGTTCGTCGGTTTTACCTTCCGGGCCAAGGGCTTTGTGCTGCTTGAAGGTAAACTATCGCTGGTCGACTGCGTCGGAGAAAAGATTTCGATTACTGCGTATACGGGAGAAGCGGCGCATCCCAATCGGATTGTGGCGCTCGGCGGCGCGAATATGCCGATGGAGCAAAAGGTTCGCGAGGCAGCGAAAAATTTTTCCGAGTTCATCGAAGCGATCGAGTGGGATTGACTGTTTATAATAACATTAGTCCGAAATCCTTCAGGACTTCAAGGAACATCAAAGATGTTCCCCGGCTCAGGATGACATATGATTTCAAACAGCGGCAGGGTTACCTGCCGCTGTTTTTGTCGACAATTGAAAACGGGTGTGGTATAATTGGGGCGATTCAAGGATGTTGGTCTGAAGAACGATTTGAGATCAAATCCGGCTGTTAAAATTACTGTGAGGAAGGTAAAAAATGATGCCGAATCTGATGGACATATTAAAAACCGCAAGCCAAAAGCCCGGTAAAAAAATCGTGAAAAAAGGAACTTTAGACATCGGCATGGTGGAAACC
>CAZTDA010000500.1:0-1957 GCA_964612155.1 uncultured Eubacteriales bacterium
CTCGAGATCGGCGATGATGTCGTCAATATGCTCGGTGCCGATCGAGAGCCGGACGGTGGTGGGTTTGATGCCCGCCTTCAGCAGTTCTTCTTCCGAGAGCTGCGAGTGGGTGGTCGAAGCCGGATGGATAACCAGCGATTTCACATCCGCGACGTTGGCGAGCAGCGAGAACAGCTCCAAAGATTCCGTGAATTTTTGGGCCTGCTCTTTGGTGCCCTTGAGCTCAAACGTAAATATAGACCCGGCACCGTTGGGGTAATATTTTTCATAGAGCGCTTTTGCTTTCCCCGATTCGAGTGAGGGATGGTTGACCTTTTCGACCTGCGGGTGTTTGCTTAAGTACTTGACTACCTTAAGGGCGTTTTCGACATGGCGCTCGACGCGCAGCGAGAGCGTCTCCAGCCCCTGCAACAGCAAAAACGAGTTGAACGGGCTGATGGTCGCGCCGGTATCCCGCATCAAGGTGGTACGCAGTTTGATGATATATGCAAGCGCACCGACCGCTTGTGTAAACACCACACCGTGATAAGACGGATTCGGCTGCGAAAGCCCCGGGAACTTGTCGTTTTGCGCCCAGTCGAATTTCCCGCTGTCGATAATCACGCCGCCGATGACAGTTCCGTGCCCGCCGATAAACTTGGTCGCCGAATGAACAACGATGTCAGCGCCGTGTTCGATAGGGCGAAACAGATACGGAGTCGCAAACGTGTTGTCGATGATGACCGGAATTCCGTGTTTGTGCGCGATCACCGAAATTGCATCCAGATCGAGAATGTCGGAGTTGGGGTTGCCTAACGACTCCAAAAACACCGCTTTGGTGTTCGGGCGGATGGCTTTTTCGAAATTCGAAACGTCGTGTCCGTCAATAAACGTGGTCTCGATTCCAAAATCGGTCAGTGTGTTGGCGAGCAGGTTCAGCGTGCCGCCGTAAAGGTTTTGCGCCGAGACGATGTGGTCGCCCGCCCGTGCGATGTTTTGAATCGCATAAGTGATCGCCGCCGCGCCCGAAGAAGTCGCAAGCGCCGCCGCGCCGCCCTCCAAAGCCGCGATACGTTTTTCAAACACATCGGAAGTCGGGTTCATCAGGCGGGTGTAGATGTTGCCGCCCTCTGTCAGGCCGAAGCGTCCCGCCGCCTGTGCGGAGTCCTTGAAGACATAAGAAGTGGTCGCGTAGATCGGCACCGCTCTTGCGTCGGTCGCCGAATCGGGCTGCTCCTGCCCCACATGGAGCTGCAGCGTTTCGAATTTATAATTTTTGTTTGACATGATTTTCAATTCCTCTCAACTATTTTTATTGTACTGTCATTCCCCGAGAGAACTTGAAACTTTTAATAGTTTCAAGCTTTACATCGGCACATTCGCCCGAATCGAAAATGATGTCTCACTAAATATTGAAAGTACCCTTCCATATATACCTACCTTTCCTATGGGTATGTATGGATTATAGTTTCTATCTCCTATATTGTCAATAGGTTTTATAGAGAATATAAAAATATTTTAATTTAAAATTATTTAATATTTTAAATCGAATAATTACCCTGTTCTCCCGGATTGGCGACAAGGTCAGCAAGCGTAATCCCCTCAAAAAACTCATCGGTCAGCTTAGCGAATTTCTGCCACATCGGCAGCGTTTTGCATTCGGCGGCTCTACCGCATTGATTCGGCGTACATTCCAGACAGGCCACCGGGGCCAACGTTCCCTCGGTCAGCTTTAAAATCGCCCCGACTGTGTATTGCTCGGGCAGCCGGGTTAGCTTGTAACCCCCGCCCTTGCCGCGCATTCCGGACAGATACCCGGCCTTTGACATCACCGATATAATGCTCTCCAAGTACTTTTCCGAAATATCCTGTCGGTCGGCAATTTCCTTCAGCGGAATATATTCGCCCGTGTTGTGCTCGGCCAGATCGCTCCTCCCCCGCAGAGCATCCCGCCCTCTTGTCGACATCATCATTTCAA
>CAZTDA010000501.1:0-1957 GCA_964612155.1 uncultured Eubacteriales bacterium
TGCCGCGCCCACGCTGATCCCGATGCAAAAAAAGATGCTTACGGCGTTGCTCAACTCTCCGTTTAAGCCCGATTTTGAAAAAGAATACGGGCCGCACATGTTCACCGACCCCGAAATCGATTTGAAACTCGCCAATAAAAAAATCGTGTTCAACATGATGCGTGAGAGCATGTTGTGCAATGACTATAAAAAAGCAGCGGCGGAATGCAGCACTGATTTTCGCGGTGAAAAGTGTAATTTTTACGGCCTCTTAAAACATATGGAATCCGCCGACCGTGAGGAACGCAAAGAGGCGTTTGTCGCGTGGGGCAATCTATATAAAAACGCCGCGCCGAAATTGGATAAAATATACGATAAATTGGTCAAACTGCGCAAAAAGATGGCTAAAAAATTGAAGCTGCGCGACTATATCGAGATGGCTTATCTGGGTAAGCACCGGGTCGATTATACCCGCGACGATGTGGCGAAATTCCGCGAGCAGGTGGTCAAATACCTCGTTCCGGCCTGTCAGATACTGCGTGAGAAACAAGCCGAGCGCATCGGTGTCGATAAGCTGAAATATTATGACGAGACCTTTTTCTTCCCCGACGGCAATCCGAACCCGATTGGAACTGTCAAAGAACTGGTCGAAAAGGCGCAGCAGATGTACCGCGAGCTCAGCCCCGAGAGCGGTGAGTTTTTTGACTTTATGGTCGAGTACGGATTATTTGACCTTGAGACGAGACCGGGAAAACATCTGGGCGGTTATTGTACCTCGCTTTCTAAATACAAAGCCCCGTTTATCTTTTCGAATTTTAACGGCACCTCCGCCGACGTCGATGTGCTGACCCACGAGGCCGGACATGCGCTCGAGGGGTATCTCGCCTCCCGCTGCCAGCCGATTCCGGCCTATTACACCTCCACGAGCGAGATCAACGAAATCCACTCGATGTCGATGGAGCACTTCACCTATCCGTGGATGGAGCGCTTCTTCGGCGAAAACGCCGACAAATACCGTTTTGCTCACCTAACGCAAGCGCTGCTCGTGATCCCGTATATCGTCTGCGTCGATGAGTTCCAACACAAGGTCTTTGAGGCCGATAGAACCGACGCCGAGAGCCGCCGGAAGATTTGGCACGAGCTCGAGCAGAAGTATCTGCCGTGGCGCGATTACGACGGCTTTGACTTTTTAGAAGAAGGCGGTTTCTGGATGCAGAAACAGCACATCTTCCTCTATCCGTTTTACTATATCGACTATTCGCTTGCGGCACTGGGTGCTTTTGAGTTTTATCAAAAGATGCTGGTTGACCGCAAAGCCGCGTGGGAGGGGTATTTGAACCTCTGCAAAGCCGGCGGCAGCAAGGGCTATTTCGAACTGTTGAAGTTAGCCGGGCTTTCCAATCCGTTCGAAGAGGGAAGTCCCTCCGAGGGAGGGACGGTCAAAAAGATCGTCGAAACCGTAATGGACGAGATCGGCAAAGCCGAGAAACAATACACAAAATGAGGATATTGGGCATCGATCCGGGTTATGCGACCGTCGGAACCGGCATCGTGGATTACTGCAATCCGAAGTTTTGCCTGGTTGGCTACGGTGCGATTCTGACGCCGCCGGGGATTTTGATGCAGCGGCGGCTGGAGATGATCTACGACGAACTGACGGAGCTGATCGTAAAATATCAGCCCGACTGCGCCGCCGTCGAAGAACTCTTTTTCACGAACAACTCCAAGACCGCCATCGCCGTGGCGCAGGCGCGCGGCGTCGTGTGTCTGGCGCTGCAAAAAAGCGGAACGCCGATGTTCGAATATACGCCTTTACAGGTCAAATCATCGGTCACCGGCTACGGAAAAGCTGAAAAAGCGCAGGTCATGGAGATGACGCGGATGATACTCGGGATGGAGAAAGCCGCAAAACCCGACGACGCCGCCGACGCGCTGGCGCTGGCCGGCTGCCACGCCCATTCGTCGGGGTCCGCCATCG
>CAZTDA010000502.1:0-1953 GCA_964612155.1 uncultured Eubacteriales bacterium
CGCACGCTGGGCCTCACCGAAGAGGAAGCCGAACGGAAGATTATTGAGGGATTTTTGAAATAGTAACCGGTTTTATATTACGGAAATCGTTTTATAAACAAAAACAGGTTTTATCCGACCACCCCCGCCTACCGGCAGGGGTGATTGCATTTTACCCGTCATTGGGGGAATTCGTCCGTAGGGGCGCACCTGTGTGTGCGCACGAGGATACCGTAGTTTTATCGGCAACACGAAAAAAACGCTGGCGCACACATAGGTGCGCCCCTACTTTGCGTCGTGCCTCCTCGCAAAGACGGTAAAGGCCTTTTTTCGCTTGTAAGGGCGGGCGCGGTATGGTACAATATGACATGCAAAAGTGAGCAACGATTTTTACGGATAAGGGGCAATAAAACCATGAATTCACGTCAAAAAGGGCTGGACATTTTTAATCGCAAGAGCAGCGGCGAAGGCGTCATGTGGACGGGGCATCCCAACACCGACACGGTGCCGATTTTCGCAAGGGAATGGGGCATCGAGCCGACCCGCGAGGCGATTTACGACTATTTAAACGACGACTGCCGCTGGTTTATGGCTGACGGATATTACCGTCACCCTGAGGGAAAGCCCATGCTCGACCCCTCTTTCGGCATCGACCGAGCAAAGACCCTCAGCGCGCCGGGCTGCTTCGCCGAGGCCGAATCGGTTGCCGAGGTTGACCGCTATCCCTGGCCCGATGTCAAGTATTTGCAGTTCGACGAACTTTATAAGACCATGGACAAGTACTCCGACAAGCTGGTTTTTTCGGGCATGTGGTGCTGCTTTTTCCACAACCTCTGCGACTTCATGGGCATGGAGAATTATTTTATCGCAATGTACGAGCGGCCTGAGGTGGTCGAGGCGATCACCGAACATCTGGTCGACTTCTATGTGGCGGCGAACGAAAAGTTCTTCAGCGGGCTCGGAGACCGCGCAGATGTGATGTTTTTCGGCAACGATTTCGGAACACAGCTCGATCTGTTTTTGTCGCTCGAACAATTTCGCAAGTTCTTGCTGCCGTCGTTCAAGCGGCTGATCGCGGTCGGCAAGAAATATAACAAGAAAATCATGCTGCACTCCTGCGGGTCGATTTATCGGATCATCCCCGATCTGATCGACGCAGGGGTGGACGCGCTGCATCCGATTCAAGCCAAAGCCTCGGGCATGAGCGCTCAGGATTTGAGCCAGTATAAAAACGACCTCGCCTTTGTCGGCGGTATTGACGCGCAGTCGCTGTTTGTCGATGGCACGCCGGAAGATATCCGCAACGAAGTCAAGCGGGTACGCGGGCTTTTAGGGCCGAACATCATCATCTCCCCGAGCCACGAGGAGATTTTGCCGAACGTCCCCGCAGCAAATATCAAGGCCATGGCAGACGCGGCGCACGGGAAGGATTAATTAGCGTCATTGTAGGGCGGGGGCTTGCTCCCGCCGTTGCACCTGCCTAGTCGCACAGGTTGATGTGGTTTTAACAGCGCGTAATCCAAGCGGCGGCGGGAGCAAGCCCCCGCCCTACGGATTTAACGCCCTCCACGTAGTAATCTTAATTAAATTGATCCCCGTTCTTTATGGTAAAGGATTAAGGCAAAAACAAAACCGCGGATGCCCGAAAGGGCACCCGCGGTTTATTATATATAGGAGGTAAGTTACTTCTTCACGATCGGGGCGTCAACGATATTTTGCGGCATGTTGGTGTATTTCTTGAAGTTTGCGATGAACTTTTCTGCAAGGGATTTCGCCGACTTGTCATAGGCCTCTTTGTCCGCCCAGGTCTTTCTCGGATCGAGAACTTCAGACGGAACATTCGGACAGCTCTGCGGAATCGGCAGGTTGAAGAACGGGTCGCGGACATATTCGACGTTGTCGAGTTCACCCTTGAGTGCTGCGGAGATCATGGCGCGGGTGAGCTTGATGCTCATGCGCTTACCGATGCCGTAG
>CAZTDA010000503.1:0-1953 GCA_964612155.1 uncultured Eubacteriales bacterium
ATTGTCACCCATCCCTCGGTTAAACTCTATATCGGGCTTCCGGCCTATAAACTCGGCGAGACCGATTCGGGCGCGGGTTCCGGGAAAAATGAGTTTAAAAACGATTCCGAGATCATCAAACGCATGGTACAGACCGAAAGAGATGTCAAATGCGACGGATTTATTATCTACAGCTACACCGCGATGGTAAGCAGTGCCAACGCAAAAGAGAAAGACGCGCTCTCCGGTTTGTTGAAGTGAGCGCACCGATATCAGGGAGGTAAAACTTATGCAGGACTACAGCGCCAGACGGCGAACCAGAAGCGGCGGTAAATCGCTGCTTGAAAAGAAAGACAAATCCAAGGCCTTTGATACAGAGAGAGAACAAAAGGCCCCGGATCTTTTTGCCGTTTCGGAACCGATTAAAGCAGTTGAAAAGAAAGCCCCGGTAAAACCGGCTGTCTTAAAACCGGCAGTCACCAAACCGAATGTTTCGGAGGATATGACCGAGAAAAAAGCGCCGAAAGAGCCGAAGGAATCCAAACCGAAGGAACCCAATGAGCCGAAAAAGCCGGGTAACCGGCTGGGTCTCAAGATCACGGCGTTGATTTTAGCGGTTTTGATTTTGGCGGGCGGCACACTGACTTATGCAAAATGGTATCAGATTCTCGATCTTGTGGACGGTTGGAAACAAGAAGAGGTGGCTGTTGTACCGCTCTCACAGACCGATCCCGATTATTTGGCCTCGCGCTATACATACAAACCGCTGAGCTACACCCCGAAATCAAGCGGTGCGTTCTTTGAAAAGACTCTGGCGCTTGAAGCGGTGCCGGGTGTGGACTTTTACACCCAGCCGGGCATGTCGTTTGAAGATGTCAAAAAAGAACTGGACGGATTGATCGTGTTTGCCGCTTCGATGAAAGCGACCGAACTGATTGTTCCGCTGCAATGCAGTGATGGGTCTTTTGTCGCTGTCAACGATTACGATGTTTTATTCAACGGTCAGCTGCCGAACTATCTGGTCACTAAGGCAGGCGACGCGGGCATTAAAATTTCATTTTCCTTTGCGCCGTTCTCTTGGATAAAGGGCGGCAGCCCGGTTGCGCTTGATCCGACCAAACCGGCGGATCGCGCTTTGATTTCGGCTGCTGCTGCATCGATTTCGGCTTTGGGCGTCGGGAATTATGTGCTCACCGACTGCGAATATGCCGCAGGTCAGGGCAATTATGCCGATTATGCCGCCTCCAACATCGGCTGCGGTTTTGAGGTTTATAAACGCAACGCACTCTCCGACTGCCTGTTTGAGATCGCCGAGACCCTGCGCGCCGCAGAGGGTGTTGCAGTGGGTGTGCGGGTCAAACCGGTCTGGCAGCTTTCGGCCAACTGTGCCGAGGGCATTGACGTGGTATGTGATTACGAGAGCTACACAGACGGTTATGCCGACACCAAGGCCTGGATTGCCAGCGGCATCTTTGACTGTTTCCAGGTCGAGGACTTTGGTTCGCTGACCGACAAGGAACGCCCCTTTGACGATGTATTTGCATGGTGGACCCAGGTTGCGGGAACCCAAATCCCACTGATGGTTGTCCACGCCGGACAAAAGATCGCCTCCACCGAGACCGGATGGTCCTTATATGATCAGATTCCCAAACAGATTATCGAAGCGCAAAAATCCGAGTCGTACGGCGGCAGCGTGATCAGCGGTATTTCCAAACTGGTGAAATATTCGGAGATTCCGGCTGTTATCTCGAATTCTTTCAGCGGCGAAGTCGACGGCGACGACATTTTGAGAAAGCTTGTCATCACCTCCCCGAATAAGAAAGACACCACGACCTATGAATCCAAAGTTACGCTTTCGGGCAGCTCCGATCCGAACTTCAGCGTCATTTTAAACGGAAAGGCCATCGAACGCACTTCAAAGGGTTATTTCTCTTTCAACTTTGATCTCGCGGTAGGCAAAAACACCTTTGTCAT
>CAZTDA010000504.1:0-1952 GCA_964612155.1 uncultured Eubacteriales bacterium
CTCGATATTGCCCTCCCAACCGATGCGGCTGCCGAATTGCTCGATGATCTTTTTCAAATTAATATCGCCGTTTTTCGGCGGTTCGAGCGGATTCAGCACATCCACGCCCATGTCGATATACCGCTCCACGAAATTCGCCACTTTGCCGTGGCAATGCAGCCAAACATAACTGCCCGCATGATGTACCGCATCGTAAATGGGCTTGTCCTTTTTAAAAATAAAGTCCTCAAAATCCTGCGGAGCCATCAGCGGCGGAATATAAACCTCGGGACCGACCCACATAAACGGGGCTTTCACGCCGGGCTCGTCCGAAACAAAGATCTCCGTCTCAAGAATCGCTTTGGTGTAATCCAAAATCCTCCCGGCAAACACACTCAGGGCCTCGTCCACCATTTTGCGGCAGTCAAAGCTGAATAACGCCAAGTTCTCCGAACCGATCAGCCGCTGCAGCGCATAACCCGCTTGATCCATCGATATCATCACAATACCCCGGTCGCCGACCAGCGCTTTCTTTTCCAGAAACCGTGTCCTGTTAAAATCGTTTTGAAGATACGGCATCGAGAGAAGCTTCTCAAAGTCCTCGGGTTCTTTGATCATATATTCCATAGTGTATGACGGCTCGCCAATCGTCGATATCCGTTCGATCCCGTGCAGGTCGCCTTTGGGTGTGTGAAACGTGGTGTGCAGATCCTGCCACATCGGCTGCTCGGTCGCTTTGTATTCTTTCACAACCAATTGATCGGCATATTTTCCGCAATAAATATTCATGTCGCACCAAAACCCGGCAAAGATATCGCTTTTCTCAACCGCCAGCTCACAAACAGGTTTATAAGCGGGATGCAGCAACCCCTGATTTGGTTCCGCGCCCCAGAGTTTTAATGCCGGACGGTCAATCTCTTTGTTTTGAAAAATGCGCATAATGCGCTCGCGCGATGTCAATTTCACGAGAGTTCCTCCACTTGTTAATAAACCAATTATATAACATTTAAAACAAAAAATAAATCGACGATCATTATATTGTTAATCAAGTTTATTTGATATAATGATCTCATCACACATAGCGGAGGTTATATGCCGAAAGTCGAACTCACCACCATGGTCATGATCCAAAACCCCGCAACCGGCGAGGTGCTTGTACAAGACCGCATCAAGAGCTGGAAGGGGTGGTCATTCCCCGGAGGTCATCTGGAAGACGGCGAGAGCGTCGTCGACTGCGCCAAACGCGAAATCCAGGAGGAGACCGGACTCGTCGTCGAAAACCTCAAGTCCTGCGGTATCATCCACTGGTCGAATAATCAGACCTTCGAGCGCTATCTGGTTTTTCTCTTTAAGACCACGGATTATCGCGGCGAATTGATCGACTGCGACGAGGGCAAAAACTTTTGGGCCTCGCTTGAAGCACTAAAAACTCATCTCTCGACCAATGACACCGTTAAATACCTCCCGATGTTTTTAGAAAACCGTTATTCCGAGGCCTTCGGCTCATGGAACGACACTGACCCTTGGGAACTGATCTACCAATAAAATTTAAACGCATACCGTAGGGGCGCACCTGCATGTGCGCCCGTGAATATCAAACCATGCCGACGGAACATATCCGTCGAACTATTTTAATTATTTTATATAGATCAGCTTGCGGGCGCACACACAGGTGCGCCCCTACATTTGTTATCTCTCCAACAGCGCCAACGCGTTTGTCCGGCTGATTTTCAGATACGCCGCGTAACTGATTTTTCCGCTCTCCATCGCCTCGTCCAAAAATGCCGAGAGCTTGATCATATCCCAGGTGATGTTCAACGGACTGCAGATGTCGGTGCCGTAATACAGCCGATCCTGAAACTCCTCAAAGAATTGGTATCCGAATTCGGGGTCGCGTGAAATCGCGTTATATCCGCTGCCCGCCGATAAATCGCCGCACAAATTCGGATAGTTGCGCATCAGTTCCACCACCC
>CAZTDA010000505.1:0-1951 GCA_964612155.1 uncultured Eubacteriales bacterium
TTGCATTCCATGAGAGTGCCTGTGTTGTCATTCATTGCACAAGCGCGGAATTCTTTGCATTTCCGAAACAGGATTGCCTTATGGTAAAAATTATCTTGACTTATAAGGGTATAATTTCTAAGTGAAGCCCCATTTTGCAGATGCTATAACGGCGCTTGGGACTATTAAATTCAGGTAAAAAAGACGATTAAGCGTTGTACACGATGGAAACTATAACGATCTTTAACAGGTGGTTTGACGTTGATCATTACGGCTGCCGGTGATGTTCCATTTTCCCGGAACATCAAGGTTTTATCATCTTGTTGTTGAAGGCATTTTGAATGTTAAAAGTAATCAAGAGTTCCGCCGCTGATCCGGCCAGTCTCAAGTTGCGGACTGAAGCATTGCTCGAAATCGGAGCAGACAGCAGAAGTCAGACCGGTGAAAACGGCCTGACGCCGTACGGCACTACTCCCGGACCGCGCAATGCCGTGCCTCTCGGCTCCTGCACAGCATCATCACCCCTTCAACGGGTTTTCGATGCTGCGGTTACCCAGCATGACCAACTGCGCGATGCGCATATGCAGGGCGAATTACTGCAACATATCCGTCATCGTTATCACCGGATCAGGATGGCTCTCCGTCGTCATTTAAGAATCAGCAGACAGGATGTGCGCATCGCGTTGACGCCGTCCGGCACGGATGCCGAGCTTCTGGTTTTGGCGCTGGCGCTGGGCGATCGAAGCCGTCCGCTTTGCAATATCGTCGTCGGACCGCAGGAGATCGGCAGCGGCAGTTCACTGGCTGCCGCCGGCCGATACTTTGACGTGGTGGTGCCCCACGGTCCGCGGCAGGCCAAAGATACTCCCGTTTCTTCAGCGATTGCCGGGCTTGTCCATGTTGAAATGATACCGATTCGCGATGCCAACGGTTGCATCCGCGAACCGGAAGATATCGATTCGGAGACCGATGCGTTGATCCATGAAGCGCTCGCAAAACGGGAACGTGTGCTCATTCATATCGTCGCACACAGCAAGACCGGTATCTTTGCTCCGGGGATATCCGCGGTAAGAAAGGCGCAGCGAAAATATCCGCGCGACATATCCGTTGTCGTTGATGCCGCTCAGGGGCGATTCAGTCGTAAAAGCCTGAGCGCTTTTTTAAAAAATGGTTTTTATGTTCTCTTTACCGGATCCAAATTCTATGGAGGTCCTGCTTTCTCGGGCGCTCTGATGGTTCCGGGTCGTTACGATTCCATGATCAGGACGCTGCCGCCGCTGCCAGTTGAGTTTGGCCATTATTTCAGCCGGTGGGATTTGCCGGAGGAATGGTCTTCATTGTCTTCGGAACTTCCATACGACTATAACCTCGGTCTGCTGATTCGCTGGTTTGCCGCGTTGGAGGCTATCAAAGCTTACTATTCCGTGCCGGGACGAAACCGGCTTGCCATTTTAAAGCGTTTTGAAAATGGCGCATTAAAGGAATGCGGCGCGTATCCGTGTTTCAAATGTGATCGGGTTGAACCCGTGCAATTTCCGAAAGGGAAGGAAAGGCTCCTCGAGTCGAGAACGAGTGTGTTTTCATTTTTTATGCGCGTATTGACCGATTCCGGAGAACTGCGTTATCCGGGAAACGACGAGCTTAAAGCAATATGCAAATGGATCAATGAAGATATTTCCCGATTTGCCGCCGGAGAATCGTCTGCTCTGAAAAAAGTGCTTGCCTCAACGTTCAATATCGGGCAGCCGGTTTCAATCGGGAGTGAAAAAAATCCGTCTGTTTTGAGAATAGCCCTTGGAGCAGCGCTGGTTACCGAGGTCGGACTTCATCGCTTCTGCGGTTCTGTTCTGGGTGAACGATTGGCCTGGCTTGATGAACAAATCCGTAATGTCTTTCTCAAGCTTGACTGGATTTCGCGGAATTATCTTATGCTTGCTCAACATAAGGAAATGACCCGATGAATTTTAAAGAG
>CAZTDA010000506.1:0-1944 GCA_964612155.1 uncultured Eubacteriales bacterium
CCACAATGTCGGCGGCCTGCCGGATTTTGTGGACTTTAAAGAGATCGTCGAGCCGCTGCGGCTGTTGTTTAAAGATGAGGTGCGCCAGCTCGGCAGAGAGCTCGGCCTGCCCGATGCGTTGGTCAACCGTCAGCCGTTCCCCGGCCCGGGACTTGCCATCCGCATCATCGGCGAGATCACGCGTGAAAAGCTGGCGATTTTAAAAGACGCCGACAAGATTTTCCGCGACGAAATCGCGCTCGTGGGTCTCGACGGCTCGATCAATCAGTATTTCGCGGTGCTGACGGGCATCCGTTCGGTGGGCGTGATGGGCGACGGCAGGACGTATGATTACACACTTGTTCTGCGTGCCGTCACGACCAGTGACTTTATGACCGCCGATTTTGCCAAAATACCCTACGATGTGCTGCAGTCGGCGGCCTCGAAGATCGTCAATCAAGTCAAGCACATCAACCGGATTTGTTATGATATCACGACTAAGCCCCCGGCGACCATTGAGTGGGAGTGAATAGAAGAAGCAACGGAGGGTAAGGCAAAATGAAACAAAAATACCAAGTGTTTATTAGCTCAACATATAGCGATCTCATAGAAGAACGTGCAGCCGTAACTCAATGTCTGCTGGAAATGGGTTGTATTCCTGTTGGTATGGAACAATTTACGGCAAGCAACATGAGTCCAATGGAATACATTAAAATGATGCTGGACGATTGTGATTATTATGTTTTAATACTCGCTGGTAGATATGGATCGCTTGACTCCGATGGCGTTGGCTTTACAGAAAAAGAATACGATTATGCAATCGAGAACGGGATACCTGTAATGAGTTTTGTAGTTAAGGATGCGGGAAAACTGATGAGCGATAAGTGTGAGAAAACAGATGAAGGGCACAAAAAGCTGGATGCCTTTCGCGACAAAGTCTGTGCGGGCAAAATGATTAAATTCTATACAGACTGCGGAAAACTTCAAGCTGCTATCGCCACTTCACTATACCATTGTATTCAGGATTATCCTGCCGTTGGTTGGGTGCGTGGGGTTGGCAGCGAAGCTCCTAAAGATATTGAAGCTAAAATCGAAAAGTATATGCAGGAGCATACTGCTTCAATTGCCGATATTGAAGCCCTATTGCAGAAGATATAATTATTCATAATGGAGGCATAGCAAGTTCTCAGTAGAAGATATGTTATCACCAATGGGTAATGCCTATATAAAATGTATAAAAACCGATTCCAGTTGGCGTAGTGGGACTGAGATTGTTCGTTTATTATCATTTATGATGCCTAGTCTTAAATGAAAGAAGTGATATAGTGGAAGGAATATTTGCATTTCGAGGCGGTAGCGTCGCTTTCGGTGCTTTTGGTGTTATATGCGCATGTGTAATCTCTGTCAAGTTTGGTGAATGGGGCTTACAAGCGATTAGAAACGGTGATTCAATTGCCAGCATATTTCTCTGTTTATTGGTATTTGTGATTGCATTCCTGATTGGCAGTTTTTCAATAATATTCGTTAAATTTAATAAAGGCGCTTTTTTAATAATCACAGATAAAACGGTAGAGGCAAGATACGGATGGAATACTGAGTTTTATCTGAATTATTCTGATATCATGAATGTATCTATGCGTGGTGGTTTTTTATTAATTCGAACAAAAGATAAAAAGGCCTATCATATACCGGCTCTAATAAACGCTAAAGAAATAAACAAATTTCTCAAAGAGTCATTGAATTTAGTTGACCCAGAAAAAGGATTTAATATAAATGAAGCATCAGAAACATTACATGCGGGAAAGAAAAAATTTATACTATATACTGCTATTACAGTGTTTTTCGGAATATTGATGTTTATCAATATCTTTATTACGGTAATATTAATTGGTCCTAATGTAGACATTTCAAATTTTAATAATATGCAATCCGCAATTTTTATTTCATTTATAATAATTGAGCTTT